>CAUEKH010000063.1 GCA_959018155.1 uncultured Hungatella sp. | reverse complement strand
AGACTCGGCGAATTCGGGGAAGGCGATTCCGGCGTGACGATTGTTGTGTTCAAATAGGCTTATGAGAACAGCAGACTTTACAGGAGGAAAGGAAGACAGAAATGGCAGAAAAGCAGAGAATTTTAATCGTCGATGACGATGACAATATAGCGGAACTTATTTCCCTCTATTTAACGAAGGAATGTTATGAAACGATGATGGTTGGCGACGGCGAGGAGGCGCTGCGGGTATTTCCGGAATTTAAACCGAACCTGGTGCTTCTCGACTTAATGCTTCCGGGCATCGACGGCTATCAGGTGTGCCGGGAGATGCGGACCCAGTCCCAGGTGCCGATCATCATGCTCTCCGCCAAAGGCGAGGTGTTCGACAAGGTGCTGGGTTTAGAGCTGGGCGCCGACGACTATATGATTAAACCATTCGATTCCAAGGAACTGGTGGCCCGCGTCAAGGCGGTCCTGCGCCGCTATCAGCAGGCCCCCCAGTCTCCCGTGGTTCAGACCGACCAGCAGGGGGATTACGTGGAGTATCCTGATTTGATTGTAAATCTGACCAACTACTCAGTCATTTACAAAGGCCATTCGATTGAAATGCCGCCGAAGGAACTGGAACTTCTCTATTTCCTGGCGTCCTCACCCAATCAGGTATTTACGCGGGAACAGCTTCTGGACCATATCTGGGGTTACGAGTATATCGGCGACACCAGGACTGTGGATGTACATATTAAGCGTCTGCGGGAAAAGATCAAGGACCATGCAAGCTGGGCTCTGACGACGGTGTGGGGGATCGGTTATAAATTCGAGGTGAAACGATGACCCACTCGCTCTATTATAAATTCATCCTGGGGTATCTCGTCTTCGGGCTGCTGGGATTCTCAGCGATTGCTACCTTCTCGTCGAAGCTTACGGAACGGTACCTTCTGCGGCAGCAGTCGGAATCCCTCTACGATGAAGCAAATGAGATTGCCTCCACCTACAGCGGAATGTATCATGGAAAGGAAATTAATTTAACCTCCTCCTATCCTCAGCTCGTGGGAACCGCGAGATATCTCCACGCTCAGATATGGATTGTGGACCGTCAGGGAAAAATCGTGGTGGACAGCAATCAGTCCAGCCGCGCCGGAAAGGAAATCGACGGTTTCGACCCGACAGCCACCGGAAATAAATCCTACACCATAGGGAATTACTACGGCCAGTTCGGCTATAACGTCTTAAGCGTCCATGCGCCCATAACCGGCAATTACACCACATACGGCTATGTAATTATCCATCTGCCGATGTCGACGCTCCGCGCCTCGAGAGACAGTATTTTAAATATTGTATACATTACTTCGGCGGTCATTTTCGCCCTGTCCTTAATTATCCTGCTTGTCTTCACAAAAACGGTTTATTTCCCGCTGAAGAAGATCACGGAAGGCGCCAACGAGTACGCCCAGGGCCATTTAACTCACCACATTGATGTCAACGCGCGGGACGAAATGGGGTATTTAGCCGCCACGCTGAATTACATGTCCGACGAGTTGAATAAGATGGAAGAATATCAGAAAACCTTCATCGCCAATGTCTCCCACGATTTCCGCTCTCCGCTCACCTCCATCAAGGGGTATCTGGAAGCGATCCTCGACGGGACCATCCCGCCGGAGATGTACGAGAAGTATCTGACCCGGGTTATCTCGGAGACGGAACGGCTTAACAAGCTGACTCAGGGAATGCTGACGCTCAACACGTTAGACAGCAAAGGATATTTAAACAGAACCAATTTCGACATCAACCGGGTTATCAAGGATACGGCCGCCTCCTTCGAGGGAACCTGCGAGGAGAAAAATATCAATTTTGACTTGACCTTCTCCGACAATATCCAGATGGTCTATGCGGATCTCGGGAAGATCCAGCAGGTCATGTACAACCTGATTGACAATGCCATCAAATTCAGCCACCACGACTCCACCATCTATATCCAGGCGTCTGGAAAGTATGAGAAAATATTCATTTCCGTCAAGGATACGGGCATCGGAATCCCGAAGGACAGTATTAAGAAGATTTGGGAACGATTCTATAAAAGCGATTTATCCCGCGGCAAAGATAAGAAGGGCACCGGTTTAGGGCTTGCCATTGTGAAGGAAATTATCCAGTCCCACGGGGAAAATATTGACGTTATCAGTACAGAAGGGGTTGGGACGGAATTTATATTCAGTCTTCCGAAATCAACGAATCTGTGAGAGACAGCGCGAGTGGAGACAGCGCGAGTAGAGACAATGTGAACAGACAGATTCTAAGGAAGTGACAGATTATGAATAAAATGAATTATTTCGTATTATACGGGTTTTTATTCTGCAGTCTGCTGACCGCCTGCGGGCGGTCGCAGCAGATCACAGAAACCAATATCGGAACCACGGCTCCGGCTGATATTACCATTATCCAGAGTGAGGAACCGGGATCCGAGACGGAGGAGGAAAACGATTCTCACACTGACGGAACTGCGGACTCTGAAATGGAAATGAACGGGATCGATGCAGACGCTTCTAAAAGCAGTGGCGCGGATCCGGAAAATATTTTTTCTTCCAAAGGAAAGAATATAAAAGAGCAGACATTTACCACTACCCTTATGCCTCTGGGCGAAGTGACTTTTGCCTCTTATGAACCGGACTTAAACAGCGCTCCGCTGGCAGACGTTGTTTTTCTCATAGAGAAGGATGGAAAAACGGTTCAGCAGCTGCCGGGAATGGCTGATAAAAACTGCCGCGCCAATGAAAGCTTCAATCAGGTAGAGGCTGTCTCCTTTCTCGACTATAACAAGGACGGGTTTGATGATATTATTACTGTCTGCAGCTATTCTCCCACTTCCGGCCCGGAAGTGGGAACCGGATATTCCGAAATCCGTTACTATACAGGCAGCGAAAACGGTACATTCAATCTGGAAAAAAAGTTATCGCAGGATGCGAATTCGGCGCTGGCGGTACATACCATACAGTCGGCAAAGAATTTTATCGGGATCGACCGGAAACCTCAGTTAAAGCCGTGGCAGCAGGCATATCTTTCCTACCTCCACACGGATTCCGTTCCGGAATCCCTGGCTGGATATACGCTTATCTATCTCGATGAGGATGAGATACCTGAACTGGTAGAGGTCGGCATCTGCGAGGCCGAGGGCTGCCATCTCATCAACTATTCCCATGACAGCGTACATATTACCCAGTTAGAGAGGCTCTATTTCACCTATATTGAGCGTGGAAATCAGCTCTGCAATTCTGAGGGCCTGATGGACAATTACTACGATTTGATTTACAGCATTGTAGATGGAAAAATGGAACTGACTGACTCCGGTTATTACGGGGCATGGTTAAATTCCAACATTGAGCTGGATGAAAATGGGAAACCTGTTTATCGGTATAAATGGAACGGAATTGAAGTGGACAGTTCTGAATATGAACGGGAACTGAATAAAGTATATGACAGTTCCAAGGCAAAACGGGGATATGACGTGGAAGAACTGTATACTTTAGAGGAAATTACTGCTGTGTTGGAATCACTTTGACAGGGGAAAGGATGGAAAGGAGCGGGGTGATATGTGTAAGGCGATTGATGATTTGATTGAAGATGGGAAGAGATTAGGGGAACAACAAATACTAAAACTTTTTCAGATTTTGTTGCAGAACAACCGCCAGGATCTTCTGATGAAGGTGACTCAGGATGAGAAACTCAGAAACAAACTACTCTCAGAGTACCATATTATTTAAAGGCGAATCAGTAAAAAGGGCATACCGGCAAAGGCTGGTCTTCCGTTTTCCGGTATGCCTGGTAGTTATATTGCTTATAAACTTATCTCTTTTTTTCAGTTCTTTTTTTATATCTCTTTACTCATAAAATCATTCTTTTTTACTTGCCCTCCCCCTTTCTGCATGGTATACTGAATTTACATTTCATGGAGTTCTATTCCGTAAGGGATCAAATCTTTCAGGCAAATCAGCCAAATTATTCCATGGTGAAAAATCGAATAAGGAGTGAAGTCTGTGGCAGAACTGGATTTATGTATTAAGAATTTGTTGAAGGACAGGGCGAAGTTTGCCGATATGTTCAACGCAGAGGTATTTGGAGGGAAACAGGTACTAAAGGCGGAAGATTTAACGCCTGTTTCGGAGGAATCCGGGATTGTGATCATCGACAGGAAAGGGATGAAGCGGACGATTCAGAGAAGAAGGGATGTCGCCATGATGGCTTCTGCAGGCATCTGCTTTATCCTGGTTGCAGCCGAAGGCCAGCAGTCCATACACTATGGAATGCCGGTCCGGAATATGGTTTACGATTCGCTCGATTACACGGAACAGCTTCAGGGTCTGGAACGGAAACATAAGGAAAATGGGGACCGGCTGGAGGGAGCAGAGTATTTATCCGGGATTACAAAGGATGACCGGCTAATCCCTGTGATTACCCTGAATTTATACTACGGTTCCGAACCTTGGGATGGTCCTTTAAGCCTGTATGATATGATGGGGTTTGACAGCAGCTTTGCAGGCTCGGAGGAGTTGAAAAAGTTTCTGCCCGACTATCGGATCAATATTGTAGATATGCGGCGGACAGAGAACTTAAATCAATACCGCACAAGTTTACAACATGTATTTGCTATGGTAAAATATAACTCAGAGAAAGAAAAACTGTATGAATACGCCAGATCGCACCGGGAGGAAATACGTAATCTGGATGATGACTCCCTGATGGCATTGACAGCATTGTTAGGGGAACAGAAACGTTTGATGAAGATTTTAAAGAGTGAGAATGGAAAGGAGCGGGGTGATATGTGTAAGGCAATTGATGATCTGATTGCAGATGGGAACGAGTTAGGAAAACAACAAATGGCAAAACTTGTTCAAATTTTATTACAGAACAACCGCCAGGACCTTCTTATGAAAGTGATACAGGATGAGAAACTCAGAAATAAACTACTCTCAGAGTATCATATTATTTAGAAGCGAATCGGTAAAAAGGGCATACCGGCAAAGGCAGATTCTCCTCCTTCCGGTATGCCCGATTTCTACTATTCTTTCCAGTGCAGCCGATGCAGCTGCCCCTGCGTTGTCATTTTCTCGAACCCGTTCTGTCTCAGTGCCTCATACAGCACAATAGACACGGAATTTGCCAGATTGAGTGACCGGATATCGCCCCACATGGGAATCCGCACACAATTGTCCTGGTTTTCAAGAAGAATTTCCTCCGGAATCCCGGCACTCTCCTTTCCGAACATCAGGAAACAGTCCGGCTCATACTGTACATCAGAATAGACATTCAGCCCCTTCGTCGTCGCCATATAGATCTTCGCGCCCGGGTTTCTGTCCAGGAAATCCTGGTAGTCACAGTACACCGTCACATCCAGCTTATCCCAGTAATCAAGTCCGGCCCGCTTAATCAATTTATCGTTCAGTTTGAAACCAAGCGGTTCTATCAGGTGGAGTTTCGTACCGGTCGCCACACACGTCCGGCCGATATTGCCGGTATTCGCCGGCATCTCCGGTTCCAGTAACACTACATTCATAATTTCCCATCCAATCTCTTCACAAACCGTTCCATACGGCCAAGCGCCTCTTTCAGGCTCTTCAGCGAGTAGGCATAAGAGACTCTCAAATATCCCTCGCCGCAGTCCCCGAATGCCGTTCCCGGAACGACAGCCACCTTCTCCTCCTGAAGCAGTCTGGTGGCAAACTCGTCTGAAGTCATACCAAACCGTTTTATACTTGGAAATGCGTAGAACGCGCCGTGAGGCTCAAAGCATTCCAGTCCCATTTCCTCAAATGCGTGCATCAGATAACGGCGTCTCTGGTCATACGATTCCCGCATCATCTGGACGTCCTTATCCCCGTCTCTCAGCGCCGCAATGGCCGCGTACTGGCTGGTGGTCGGTGCGCACATAATGGCAAACTGATGAATTTTTAACATCTGTGCCAGAATCTCAGCCGGCGCCGCAAGATAGCCCAGTCTCCAGCCAGTCATGGCATACGCCTTGGAGAAACCGTTAATCAATACCGTTCTCTCTTTCATACCCGGGAAGGAGGCGATAGTCGTATGTTCCATCCCGTAAGTAAGTTCCGCATAAATCTCATCGGTAAGGACAAATAAATCCTTCTCGATTACGATTTTCGCAATTTCCGCCAGTTCCTCCGGACCCATGACAGCGCCTGTCGGGTTATTTGGAAATGGAAGAACGAGAATCTTCGTCTTTGGAGTTATCTTCTCCAGAAGCTTTTCCTTTGTCAGCTTGAACTGGTCTTTCTCCTCCAGTTCAATCGGCACCGGAACGCCATTGGCCAAAATAGTACACGGCACATAGGAGACGAAACAGGGCTGAGGAATCAGAACCTCATCCCCCGGATCCAGCATGGCGCGCAGAGCCACGTCAATGGCTTCGCTGCCGCCCACCGTCACCATCACCTCACGGTCAGGGTCGTATGTAACATCAAACCGGCGCTTTAAATAGCTGCAGATTTCAACCTTCAAATCACGCAGGCCGGCATTGGAAGTATAGAACGTCCGGCCTTTTTCCAGGGAGTAGATACCCTCTTCCCTGATATGCCACGGCGTCTCAAAATCCGGCTCGCCCACGCCGAGTGAGATGGCGTCCTTCATCTCACTGACTATGTCAAAAAATTTACGGATTCCGGACGGCGGAATCGTTACGATTCTTTCTGATAATGGATTTCTCACGGGGTAATCAACATCCTTTCATCCGGCGTCTCTTCAGCGAGAATGGTGCCGTGGTCTTTGTATTTTTTCAATACGAAATGGGTTGCTGTGCTTAAAACGGATTCCATTGGGGAAAGCTTCTCTGATACAAACTGCGCTACCTGTCTCATGGTCCTGCCCTCGATAAATACTGTAAAATCATAGGCGCCGGACATCAGATAAACGGCTTCCACCTCACTGTACTGGTAGATGCGCTCCGCAATTTTATCAAACCCCATGCCTCTCTGAGGAGTTACTTTCACTTCGATCAGTGCGACAACTTTTTCATCACTGGTATTATCCCAGTTGATTAAGGTATGGTATCCGCAGATAATGTGTTCTTTTTCCATCTCGGCGATTTCATTGGCAACTGCGGCCTCGCTCTCACCGAGGAGAATCGCCAAATCTTTCAAATCGATTCTGCTGTTCTTTTCAATAACCGCCAATATTTTCTCTCTCATAACCTTACCTCCAATATTTTATAAATCTCGTCCTCTGTCGGCCGGGTCAGATAAGCCTTTCCTTCCCCGTTGTCGATAATTCTCTTAATCCCGTCCGTCACCACTCCGATGACCGCGGCATGAATCCCGTCTTCCTTTAAGGCGCGTACTAAATGGCCGCCGTTGTCCGCAACCAAAAGTACACAGCCCTCAATCCGGCAGCCGGCGCGTTCCGCGCACTGCTCACTGCCGCAGTCCAGCCGGTACGGGTTCAAATCATACCGCTCGCA
The DNA here is from genome assembly GCA_959018155.1 of uncultured Hungatella sp. Taxonomy (GTDB): domain Bacteria; phylum Bacillota; class Clostridia; order Lachnospirales; family Lachnospiraceae; genus Hungatella. The sequence continues at coordinate 2,545 of CAUEKH010000063.1, read as the reverse complement.
GATTTCAATGGTCTCCTGTCTGACCGGAATCCGGCGCAGTTCAAACTCAATCCCTGTCATGTAGGCGCCTGAAAGATTCCAGAGGGCGGCAAATATGCCGCCCTCCCCCGCCGGTTCCACTTCCGTGGCACCATATTTCTTCCAGTCCCGGTCTTTCCATTCACTGTCACACATATTTCTATCGCGTACCAGTATCCGATTTAAGTAACCTTCTGAAAACCAGGCTGTCAGTTCTGTGTATCTCTGCCTTACAATCTCTGCGGTTCCCGCAAACCCGGCATATCCGGCCACCACCAGATCCTGGCCCGGCTTCATACAGCCGCTATTCTCTCTTTCAATCTTTCTCATTCTGAACTCCAACCGCACTCTGCCATACCACTATCCGTATACTTACCTCACCAATTCAGCATATGCGCCGCTGTGGCAGCGTTTATATATACCGGTAGCATTTATCTATGTCGGCAGCGTTTCTCTATACCGACAACATTTGTCTATGTCGACAGCGTCTATCCATACCGACAGCATTTGTCTATGTCGACAGCGTCAGCGTTTCTCTATGCCGCTGGCGTATTTGCCGGATCCGCTGGTATATCCGCCGGCGCATTGTCCGGAGTTACCGGAGTAACTGCCGGGGCCGGCTGTGTCTCCGGCGACACTCCCGGTCCATTTGCCGGCGCATTGGACGGCGGTAAATTAACACCAGGTCCTCCATCCACGCCTTCTACCGGCGGTGCCTCCGTGGTCTCTGTCGGCGTTGTCGGTTCCGGGGTCATCGCCCCCGTCTCAGGAACCGTAACGGCCGGCGCCGCCGGGCCCACCTTTACAATTGCCTTGGAAGCGTTATACGTGTCCGTATGAAGAATTTCCCTGCTCTGCTCCACACCGTCCACATAGACGTATTTCCAGAGTCTTGAGCGGTATCCTCTGTGAGCCGACTGTACCTGCTTTCTCGCACCCGGCGCCATGGTCGGATCCACCTGCTCAATCGGCGCGCCCGGATCCGTCACTCCCAGCGTCTCCGACACGTATTTAAAAGTTCTGTTGGCCGGACGTGTCTCCTTGCCATAGATAGTAAATGTCAGCGTCCTGCCTGATGTATAGCCCTCCACGTAAAGAGGAGTACTGTAATTATTAGTAATCTTAATGTCCTTATAAGTTCCGGCAATCGCCGCGTCCTCCGACGGCTTTACGTACGTCACAATCATGGAATGGTTCTGACGCTGAGTAATCTCCATCTCCGCGCGAAGCGCCGCGTTATAAAGCGTAGTTGCAATCTGGCACACGCCGCCGCCCACACTGTCCACAACCTGGCCGTTCTCATAGGCAGCCGCAGTGGCGTAACCGTTGGCCGTTGTAAATGGATGCATACACTCATATCCGGAAAGCGTCTCCCCCGGCATCAGCACATGGCCGTTAATTTTAGAGGCGCCCACCCGTAAATTCGTGGCGCGGGCAGCCCCGCTGCTGGAAAAGTCCGTGGAAAATGTCCCCAGAACATCCTGAATCGTGGAAAGCGCTTCCGTCGTCCTCGCAGGCTGCGTCACCGTTACCTCGGCAGTTACCGTAACCGGCTCCGAAAGTCCTCCTGCAATTGCCTCATCGAGAGCCTTCTTTGTCGCTTCCACATCAACCGCTCTGCCTTCTACAGAAGGAGTCACCACAAAAGTATCATTCTCCCGGACAATCTCGGCATCCTTCGGCTCTGCCACGACAGCGGAACACTTCTCCTCAACGAAAGCAGCCACCTTTGCGTCATCAAACGCCGTCTCCAGAGGAATCTCCAGATGGTTGTGTTCGATATCCTTTAATTTCAGATACCGGTGAATCAGGTTTCCTCCCTGCCAGTTGGCGGCAGCCTCCTCAACGGCGTTGGGATTGCTCCAGTAGAACCCCAGTTCCTTCGCTGTGGTATCCACCGACTCATCCTCAATCACCAGCGTAATCTTCTGGTTCTCCATCCCGTCAATCATGGCCTGGATTTTCCCGCTGGCTTCCTCTTCCGTCATGCCACCCAGACTCGTCTCTCCGACGTAAACACCTGTCGGAACCGTACCGGCCTCCGCCCTCACAGGCATGGCAAGTGAAAGACCAAATGCCATTGCCACAGCCAGCAAACCGACTGTCCTCGTTCTATTTTTCATAATCATTCCTCAATCTCCGATATCCTGCCTGTTCCCGATCCTACCGTACCAGCATCATAGGCAGTACCATGGCGATTATCAGCAGGATTACAACTGCGATAAGCACGATGGAAAGGATATTTCTGTTTTTTCTATTATTAAAATTAATCATGGGTCTCACCTCTCTTATATTCTTCCATACTGTGATATGATTTTATCCGTGATTCTTGAGATTTCATTTCTGGATAAGTGGTCAATTTGCACAGTTAAACTTATTTTATGATATTTTAGTAAATACTGCAAGTGTTCTTTTTGCCTTTTTGAGGCCGGCTGCTCCTTTTTTACCTTATAAATCAGTGATTTTTCTGTGAACGCCTGCGGGCATTCCCTTCCAAACCGCTTTTTCATCTCCTGATAAAGTAGAT
>CAUEKH010000062.1 GCA_959018155.1 uncultured Hungatella sp. | reverse complement strand
TAATCCCTTCTCATTCTGCTCTCTTAAGCAATCGTCATACAGTTCAAAAATGGACCCCTTCCACTCTCTCTTCCCAAAATACGTCTGATAATACTTCATGAGCGCCTTCTGCTCTTCCGGCGGGTACGTATAATACCTGCCGTATATCTCATTTTCCAGCTTTGCCATTAAGTGCTCCGTCAGCTTGTCCAGCTTATCCGGAAGCGACAGATAATCAAATCTGGTAAGCAGCTTTTCAATCTGCTCCTGGCTCATCAGCAGGCTGTGAGTCTTTTCAGTATAAACACTCTTTCTCGGAATTGATTTCCACTCATACCGGCGGCAGAAATCTTCCAGATCATGAAACCAGGAAAAGCTGCCTTTTACCGCAGCCGCTCTGTCCTCCCGATTCAGTTTTTTGACAGTGAACTTCTGGCTGTCCCAGTCCTCATACAGCAGCCTGGTAAAAAGCTGTTCCATCGTCATCTGGGAAACGCCATAGACATCGAGATCCGGCAAAACCCCCGTAATATAGTTTAAGAGGATCCGGTTACTCCCGATAATATAGAAATCCTTCGGTTTAAATTCCAGGTCATAATTATAAAGGATATAAGAAATGCGGTGCATCGCCACAGTCGTCTTGCCGGATCCCGCCCCTCCCTGCACAATGACGTTGTGCTGCGGCCTTTTGCGGATAATCTCGTTCTGCTCCTGCTGGATTGTCGCAATGATATCATTTAAAACAGCCCTTTTGTTCCTGGCCAGGTACTTCGTCAGCAGATCGTCATTTGCCACCACATCGGAGTCATAGAAATCCTTCAGTTCATCATTTTCAATCTCATACGTACGCTTTCTCGACAAGTCTATCTCAAAGGAACCTTCCCCGTTGACGTAGTACGAACATTTTCCGAGGGAACTTTCGTAATAGACTGATGCAATCGGCGCTCTCCAGTCGATAACCGCCAGTTCTGCGGCGTCTCTGGTAATGGCCGCCTTGCCGATATAGTAGCACTCCTCCTTTTGCAAATGGGAATCGGTAAAATCAATTCTTCCGAAATACGGCTTCTTTCTGCTGCGTTCCATGCGCAGAAGTTCCTGCCGGACCTGCTGGAATCTGGCGTCGGTATTGAACCACAGAGCCAGACCTTCTTTGTCCTCTACATCATAGATTTCCTTCAGTTCATGCAGCTCATCCGCCAGGTTCTGGACAGATGACCTGGCCCGGTTTAAATTCTCGTCCGCGATGGCAAGAATGTCCGACAGCATCTTTTTCTCTTCTTCCAGAGTGACTCCCGGAATCGGTTTTGACTGAGTTTTCTGATTCATTCGCATCCCCCTTGTCCCGTTTTCATTCTACTCCTGTAAAATTTGTCAGCCTGTCTATTTTACCATATCGGGCGGCTGTCTACAATGATATCTTGTACGCTTTTTGCACTTTCTGCAGCCGATGCTTCTCTGCGTCTGCCGGAATCCTGTTTGGCAAAAATCAAATCATCGCGTATACAGCCGCACCGTAAACTTAGCGCCGCCCTCCCGCCGGTTCTCCGCGTGAATCAGGCCTCCCTGCCCTTCGATAATCGCCCTGGTCAGGGCCAGGCCGATACCGATACTGCCGGGCGCCGCGTGTTTTCCGCGGTAAAAGCGCTGAAACAGTCTCGGGATGTCTTCATCGGAAAAGCCCCTGCCATCATCCTCGATGGTGATCTCGGTATAAAGTGGTGTCACACCACAGGACGCCCGGATATGGCCGCCCTCTCCAATCTGTTCACTGCAGTTTTTTATCACATTTAAAAATGCTTCTGCCATCCACAGAGCATCACAGCATACCGGGCACTCCTCATTTTCCACTGAAAGGGTCTGCCCGCGCTCCCGAAGCAGATCGTCCACCGGCTCCGACGCCATTGCCATCAGCTCCTCAAACCGCACCGTCTCCATCCGGAAAGCAACCGCGCCCGAATCCAGTTTCGACATCATTAGAAGAGCCGCAGTCAGCCGATCCAGCCGCTGAATCTGGCCCGTCAGCCGCTCTAACGATTCCCGCCCGGACGGAGTAGTCTCCTCCGCCAGCAGATCCGTCATCAAAAGCATGGATGTGACAGGCGTCTTCAGCTGGTGGGCGATGTCAGCCAGATTATCGGCCTGGCGCTTCCTGGCCGCCTGCTCCCTCTCCTTTGCAATCCGCAGTTCTCCCACAGTCTTCGCAATCTCATCCTCTAACAGTGACAGTTCGTCCTCTTTTCTGGACAGCACCCGCTCCTGCCCCCAGTTCACCGCTTCTAAATATGCCGTCAGTTCCTCGATCCGCGTCCTTCTCTCCCGCCGCTTCCACCAGAAAAAAGCTGCAAATGCCAAAGCCGCAGGAAAAAGGCCGAGGCAGAATGCCAGCCCCGCGCTCACGTTCCCTCCTCCATGCGATAACCGATTCCCCGCAGAGTGCGGATGCAGTCGGAATCACCCAGTTTTTCCCGCAGACGTTTCATTGTGACCGTCAATGTGTTATCATTAACAAAGCTGCCGTTCTCATCCCAGAGCCGTTCTAAGAGCATCGTCCTGGTTAACGTCTGGTTTTTATGTTCCATCAAAAACCGCAGCAGACGGTATTCACCGGCACTCAGGGAAATCTCTTCTCCCCCCGCCACCACCCGCACAGAGAGAGGATCCAGGCAGATACCGCCGCAGGACAGGCTTTTTTCCTGTCCTTTAGCCCCCGCAGGTGTGCCGCTGCGCCGCAAAACGGCCTGAATGCGTGCCGAGAGCACAGAGAGCAGAAACGGCTTGACGATGTAATCATCCGCCCCCGCCTCCAGTCCCCTGACAATATCCTGGGGATCGTCCCGGACTGTGAGAAAAATGATGGGGATATCCCGTATTTCCTTTAATTCTCTGCAAAACCGGTAGCCGCTGCCATCGGGCAGATTCCAGTCCAGCAGAGCCAGTTCAACCTCTGGCGAAAATGCCTCCCGGGCCTTTTCCAGACTCTCACAGCAGAGAACCTGGTGCCCCTTCTTCATCAGCCCGGCACAAATGCCGTAAGAAATGGTTTCGTCGTCCTCCAGAAGCAATATGACTGCCATTTTGTTTCCTCCAGATACTGTTTAATTTCAGCAGGCCAAACAACAGCCAGCCGCTCCCATTATATCACGGTCGCGAAATTCGTGAAAGTCCACGCTTAACATCCCTGTGCGAAAAAGACGAGCACATTTTTTGTCCATCTGTCACCGGATTGTCATTTTCGGATGGTATTCTTCGAAGCAAAGGAGAGTGAATTACAAAATGGAAATCTTACGCTTTAAAAATATAACACGCACCGACGAAAACATCACCGCCAGAGTTACCGCCCTGGACCACGTCAATATTACCATTCAGAAAGGCGAGTATGTCTCTATCGTCGGCGCCTCCGGCTCCGGCAAATCCACGCTTATGCACTTACTGGGAGGCGTGGACCGGCCCACCGAGGGCCATATCTTCATCGAGGGAACCGATATTTCCACTCTAAAAGAAGAACAGCTGGCCCTCTTTCGCCGGCGCAAGGTGGGGCTTATCTACCAGTTTTACAACCTCATCCCCACCCTGGATGTGCGAAAAAACATCCTGCTGCCCATGCTGTTAGACGGGAGGAAACCTCCAAAAGAATTATTCGATGAGATCGTCTCCACTCTCGGCCTGGGAGATCGGCTCAGTCACTTACCGGGAGAACTGTCCGGCGGCCAGCAGCAGCGGGCGGCTATTGCCCGCAGCTTAATTTACCGGCCTGCCATCCTGCTGGCCGATGAACCTACCGGCAATCTGGACCGGAAAAATTCGCAGGAACTGGCCGAACTGATCCGCCTTTCCAACAAACGGTTCGGCCAGACGATCCTTCTCATCACCCACGATGAAAAACTGGCCCTGGAGGCAGACCGGGTGCTGACCATGGAAGACGGACGGATCGTCTCCGATGAGGAGGTGCCACGATGAATGTCCTTCACGAGTACACGCTCAACTCCATGAAACGAAACCGGAAAAGCAGCCTTTCGATCATGATCGCGGTCCTGATGGTGACCACCATGATGTCGGCCCTGTGCGGATTTCTCTATAACATCTATATGGACAATTTAAGCCTGATAATAAAAGAGACGGGCCACTGGCACGGGGAACTGTTTGATAATACTCCGGGAAAGGATTTGGAAACCATACAATCCTTCGACAGTGTGGAGAGTGTGATGATAAAAGGGCCCTGGTCGGTCGCCAGAATCGACGACCCCAGAAGAGAGTATTTACTCTACCGGGACGCCACCTCCGGCTACTGGGATTCCATGCCGGAAAAAAATGCCATCATGGAAGGCCGGGTTCCCGCCGCGCCGGGCGAGATCGCTCTGTCGAAACAGTATTTTGAGCACCATCCGGAATTAAAGACAGGCGACACCCTCACCCTGCCTCTGGGCGTACGCCAAAACAGTGACGGAACCGTAATCGAGCCCACCAACCGGCCCCAGCCCGGAGAAACCTTTTGCCAGGAAGGCCAGGTACAGCTGAAAGTGGTCGGCAAACTGGATATCACGACGAGTTCCGTGCTCTCCGCCTACACCGCCATCGGCTATATGGATGAAAGCCTGATCGGTCCGGAGGATCCCCTCACCGTCTATCTGCGGTTTAAAAATGTGCGGGACACCTATGGGGAACTTCCCCGCATTGCTGAGGCAATCGGTTACCAGGCCGATGAGTACGGCGAATATACCCTGCGCTACAACAGCGAGTACTTATCCCGTCTATTGGTATTTTCCTCAAAGCAGATGACCGGTATGGCAAAATTTGAGATAATCGCCATGCCTCTCACCTACTTAGCCATCGGACTGTTTACCGTGGGCGTCTTCGTACTCATTATCCACAACGCATTTTCCCTATCCGCCAGCACCCGCCTGACCCAGCTTGGCATCTTTGCCAGCATTGGCGCCACACCGCGGCAGATAAAGCGTTCCGTGCTCTTTGAAGCGTTTTGCCTCTCCGCCATTCCGATTCCCTTCGGCCTCCTGATCGGACAATTTCTGGTAAAGCTGCTGCTTGATTATATCAATACCGTCAATACGGGGAGTTTTGTAGAGCCGGTCACTTTCCGGGTCGGGGTACTGTCTCTGCTGCCCGCTCTCCTCTTAAGCCTGCTTACCGTCTGGTGGTCCGCTCTGATCCCGGCGCGCCGTGTGGCCAAACTGCCGCCCATCTCGGCCATCCGCCAGGGGGATCTGGGAAAGTTAAAAAAGCCCCGCCGTTTTTCTGTCGCAAAAGCCTTCGGCATCGAGGGAGAACTGGCGGGAAATGCCGTCCGGGCCCGCGCCCGCAGCTACCGCACCGCCATCCTCTCTCTGTCAATGTCATTTTTCGTATTATTCAGTATCCTTGGATCCGCTTCAGCCGCAGACGCGAACCGGAAAATCTACAACCGAAACGGATATCTTAAGGAGGAATCGCAGGTAAGCCTGTCGCTCTACAGCGCCAGGGAACCGGAGGACCGCGCCATCATGGAGGAAATAGACTCTCTTCCCGGCATCCGCCATTCCGCCTGGAGCATGTCATTAAATGCGGCGGCCTGGCTGTCCGACGACACGCTGTCGCCTGAATTTAAAAATGCCGGCGGCTACGAAACCGCAGGCACTCACGTAAATACCGGATATATCCTGAACAGGAACGGCCGGTACCGGGTTCCTGTTGCCCTGGCTGGACTCGATGACGACACCTTCCGGGCGTACTGTCTGGAAAACCATATGGATCCGGAAGTATTTTATGATGGCAGGACACCCGCCGCGATACTGCTCAACACCATCGAGGATATTACCGTCAGCACGTTAAGAACGCCTGTCACAATCCCCTATCTCTCCCTTAAAGCCGGCGACAGCTTAGACTGCACGGAGAAGCGTTACGACAGTACCGAAGGGGATTACCATTTCTCTGTGACCATCGGCGGTGTTGCCGGGCGCTACCCGCCAATCGGAGTGAGAAATCTGACCAGCCGTTACGGGCTGACGCTGTTTCTTCCCATGTCCCGGGTCGATGAAATCGCCTCCCATTTTACGCAGGGCGGCGTTGACCGGATCCATGGGGCCTTTCAGACGGTGTCGGAAGACGACATCAAACCGGTCCGCGCCCGGATAGAAAGTGTCTGTGAAAGCTGGTTCGGTTCCGGCGACTACTATCTTTCTGATATGCTGGAATATGAAGAGAACAAGAAGAACAGCCAGCTGATGGTGAATCTTATCACCGCCTTTATCTGCGGACTACTGGCCGTCATCGGTTTAAGCAACGTCTGGAGCACTGTGCTGGGCAATTTGAACAACCGGCTGAAGGAATTTGCCGTACTCCGTTCCGTAGGCATTCCGCCTCGCGGAATCCGAAAAATGCTGTTCCTGGAAGGGATCACTCTTGGCATCACACCGCTTCTGATCTCCCTCCCGTTCTGCGCAGCGCTTTCCGCCTTCCTTATGTCCGTCAATGAGATCAGCCTGGCTCAGTGGCTCTCCTTCGCCCCTGTCGGAGTTCTGCTGCTGTATCTTTTCTGTATGCTTGGCGCCGTCGTCCTCGCCTGTCTGGTGGGAGCGAACCGGATCCTCTCCCAGAATATTATAGACGGGCTTAAACACGATACGGTTTAACCACAGCCTGAGACGAGTCTCATATTTTCTGCCGCAGAAAATAGCAAAAGGCCGCTGCAAGATATAAATATCCGTCAGGACTTCGTAGTCGGACGAGAACTTAAAACGAAGCCTGATTGAAATTCATATTTTGCAGCCGCCTTATGGCTGGCTGTTTAAAAAATGGTGTGTTACTGTCTGATACTGTAATTGTATCTGTTTTTTCCCTGCATTTTTGACCGATACAGCGCACTGTCGGCCTGCTTATATATCTCTTCAAATGTTACACGGCCTGTGAAAAAAGCGATTCCACAGCTGTAGGTAACGGAAACTTCTTCTTCCACTTCTGAATTGCGGCGGTAAAATGCCTTCACAGCCTCCTCTAACGCCTGCTGTGACGACAGATTATAACAAAAGATACAGAATTCATCTCCGCCAACCCTGCCTATATACGCGTTTTTTGTGAAAGCCTCTTTTAATATGCAGCCAGTCCGGATGATCACCTGGTCGCCTGTGGGATGCCCGTATTTATCATTCACGTATTTGAAATTATCAATGTCAATCATCAGCAGGGCGGACAGTTCTGAGCCCTTACTGTTTTTCAGATATTCTGACACCTGTTCTGTGATGACTTTCTTATTCAGAACTCATGTCATAACATCGAGATCCGCCTGCTTCTCTTTTGTAATATCTTCCACAATCCCAATTACATGCCCCTTCTGCTCTGACAGAGGCGAAATGGATATCTTATACCAGGCAATTGACTCATCCTGATAAGTAACTTTTACGACACATTCATTGTCATAAATTCCTTTTTGAGTATCGTTAAAGATGTGGCGCAGTCTCACAAGAGACGCCTGATCGAGCGTTCCATTCGGTATAATGAATTGTTCCAGCCCTTTTTCCAGTTCTAAATTTCCAGTCGCATTTTTGGATGCGTAGAAATTTATAATATTACCCGTTACCGGGTCATATTCAAAGATTGTATTGTCAGTCTGTGCGAGGGCCACCCGGAAGCGTTCCTCATTCACACGAAGATTCTCCGCCTGGGCCTCTATCTCCTCCTTCTGATGAATCAGTTCGTCGATGTAGCCTCTTTCCTTTTTTAAGTTATAATTGACATAAAGTCCTACAAATAACAGAAAGAGAATGATAAGCATAACGAAAGGAAGACTGGACATCAGACTTCTTCCCGTGCCCTGTCTGATATATTCCTTCACGGGGTCGCCATAAAATCCGGTGAAAAAGCCCCAGCCTGTTTCACCGATTGGCGCATAAATAATATAATTCCTGGATCCTTCCCAAATATAGGTTCCGCGCCCCGTTTTTCCTTCCAGAACCTGTCCTTCCAAATCCGCGACCGTTCTCGACTCCTCATCCACGTCCCTCAAATCCTGCGCATTGTACATGGACGTGATCCAGTCATAGTTCTCTTCCTTGGAGTCCGCAATATTACGGCCGTCACTGGCGATGATGTAGCCAATTCCCTGGCTGATCTCGTACTGAACTCTCTCGATCCATCTGCTGATACAAAATCCATCCAGCCGCGCAATCAAAACCGTATCCGTCTGTCCCTCACGGGAGACAGGGGTCGTAACACAAAACAGATAGACGCCGTCTTCATCAAAATAAGGATCGATGATAGTGGTTTTGCCGCTGTCAAAAATATGTTCCAGCGCAGCCACCTTCTTCCAGTCCTGAATGGTGCCATCGGAATCAATCGCTTTCCCGTCGGGAAATGCGAGCCAGTAATTAATACCGTCCTCGGGAAGCGGAAGCCCCGATAAATCTATATCCGTGATATCACGATTCAGCTGCTCTCTGTACTCAGCAGCCGTCTCTTCCAAATTACTTTCCAAATCCTGCAGATGATCCTCAACGAGAGAAACACCCAGGTCACGCACCACTTCCATCGTCTCCAATGCCAAATCAGCCGTCGCATCAAAGAATACCCTGTTTATGGTGCGAAACGTAAAGATAAATAAAAGGGCAGCAAGTAAGACTAATATCATAGATAACCCTATTGATATCAGGCGTCTTTTCTTTTGCATATACTTCTCCTTCACCCTATTTTTTAATAATATTACCAGTTTTGCCACTTTTTTTCAACCTATTCAACTGAAAAATGTATTATTTTCTGTAATTCTGTTGATGTTCCCCTTTCTTTAAGGCATCCTTTCCGGTACTCTGTCGGTGAGACGTTCATCATTTTTTTGAATATTCTTGAAAAATAGTTGTAATCGTCGAAGCCGGCTTTCTCCGCGATCTCTCCAATCGACAGATCCGTATGTGTCAGCAGTTTCATACTGGAATCGATCCTGACTTCATTGATATAATTTGTCAGGGATCTGCCCATTTCTCTTTTGAAAATGGAAGAAACGTAATTCGGCGTCATTTCCAGGTAAGCCGCGATGTCGGTGACAGAAATATTCCTGGTATCATTCAGCAGAACGTAATGAATTATTTTCCGGACCGGGCCGGATACATTCCGGGTAGAATTATCTCTTGCCAGTTTGCAGTAATCGTCCAGCATCCTGGCGCTGTACTGGTCCTCTCTGCTCTCAATCTCGTCCAGATTTCCGGCAATTTCACGGATATACGAGGAATAAATATGTTCGATATAGACAGGCGGGATACCGGCCTGGACTAAGGCCTGTTTGCACAGATGATTCAGAGAAATCATCCGGTACATTACATTCAACTTTGACTGGCGGAAATACTTCGTCTTATCGTGCAGTTCCATGAGTCTGCCTGACGCGATCCGTTTTCCCTGTGCAACGAGTATCTGCAGTTCCTGCTCTTTTTCATACTTTTTATCTATGATACGCATATCAGACACCACCGGCGGCGCCACGTTGATTTTCTCTTCCGGAGCATCTTCCAGAGAAACGCGTTGAAAATTTTCAGAACCGATGATTTCCATGTGGTAAATGTGGGTTAAAATATAGGCGAGAGGCTGCGCGCTTGCGTGTTCCTGTGTGATGGAGTTTAAGAAACTGTTCAATATGTAGTGGTAATTTTTCTCAAGATGATACTTTTCCACATAGGAAGCTATCTCCACACGCGCAGGGCGCTTATAACGGAGCGGGCCTATGATGCAGTACCCTTCCTTTCCCGGAAGATGGTAAACCATAAAATGAATGCCGAATTTAAGGATATAATGTATCCCCGATTCACAGGGGATTTCCGCAATTTTCGAACCGCTGAGAAATTCTCCAATCATATTTTTGATGAAATCCGGGCAGGTGGGATCGGGAACGTATTCCTGATTATCCTGGTCCTCTGTAAGGTAAAAATAAGATGTTTTTGACATCTGGTCCACGAGGCGCAAAAAATCCCTGACACTCTCTATCCGTTCCGCTTTTTCCTGGCTGTTCTTCATATGATCCCCCATCAATCTGCAAAATATCGCCTCTTTCATAG
>CAUEKH010000061.1 GCA_959018155.1 uncultured Hungatella sp. | reverse complement strand
TATCTGCATGGAGCAGGATATCCAGATTGAGGACATGCAGGAGAGCGTGATGCAGTACGGCCGGATGCGCCGGAAAATCGAGGACACCTGCGTTGAAATTGACGCTTTAAAGGCCATGGGCGCCCAGTATGAGCGGGTCGTGGAAAAAGAGAAGGAAGGCCACCGGTACGGCTATTACGCGTCGAAGCTGGAACTTTTGGAACTGCGCGCAAAGGCGAAGGAACTGGCGGATAAGGCCATTCTTTACCAGGATGATATAAAAAAGAGGGAAGAACAACAGGAAAGCTTAGAGGGACAGATCGGCGATCTGGCCGCAAAGAGCGAGGAACTTCTGCGCCGGATTGCCTCCACGGGCTATGAGGATTTGAAGACGAGGCTTCAGTCCCTCAACGAACTGATTGAACATTTGAATAAGAGCACGGCCAAATGGCAGCAGACCGCAAAGCGGTTAAATGCCTGGGCCGATCAGGAGACGACGTCGAACCAGACTCTCTGGGATATTGAGGAATTTGAGAAAAATACGATTGACGGCGCGAAGCTTTTAAGACTGAAAAATTCCATCAGCGAGATGAAGAAGGAGACGGAAGCCACGAAGGGAGACGCCTCCCAGGAACTGCGCGATTTGAAGAAACAGGAACGTCTGATGAAGGAGGAGTTAAGCCAGCTTAAGGCCGGAAATAAGGCGTATCCGAAGTATCTGGAGAATGCCCGTTCCTTCATCCAGCACCGTCTGCTGGAAGAGACGGGAAAGGCTGTGGAGGTTTCCGTGCTGGCCGATTTGCTTGACATCCGCGATGAGGTCTGGAGAAATGCGGTGGAAGGCTATCTGGGGAATAACAAGCTGTCTCTGGTGGTTCCGCCGGCCTATGTGAAAGCGGCCATGGACATTTACCAGGAGCTTGACAAGAAGGAATTTTACCATGTGGCCGTCCTCGACACGGAGAAGGTGGCGAAGGAGGAGTACGAGACGAATGAGGGCGCTCTCTCGGAGGAGGTCACAGTCAGGGAGTCCTACCTTCGCCCCTATCTCGATTTGCTGCTGGGCAAGGTCATGAAATGTGACAGTGTGGAGGAACTGCGCCGCCACCGCATCGGCGTGACGCCGGACTGCCTTTTATACCACACATTCCGTCTGCAGTATATGAATCCGGACAACTATACGAAATTCGCCTATATCGGCAAGGACAGCGTCAGGAAGAGAATCCGGCTTCTGGAGAAGTCCATCGCTGAGATGGAGGAGAAGAAAGCGCCGCTGGAATCCGTGATCCGGGAGTGTGAAGCGATTCTGGAGCTGGAAAGCTTAAATGAGGACGTTTCCGTTTACTTGGAGTGGCAGAAGGACACGGCGGACTGCAGGGAGAAACAGAAAGAAAAGAAGAAGCTGGAACAGAAGTTAGAGAAGTTAAAAGAGCAGAACGTGGATCAGTGGGAGGAAGAGCGCAGAAGCATCGTGGCCCTGGCAGACGGGAAACGGAAGGAAAAAGAGGAGATCGGAAAGCAGATCTATGACCTCAAATCGAGAATAGAAAGCACGGGACGCCTTGCGCGTGAGGTGGAAGAAGATCTGATGCGCAAGGAACGGGCATTCGCGGAAGAGGAGGAACTGGAACGGGAGTTTCAGGATTATCTGGAGGAACTCAGTCCGGGTGATTCGCGGAATTTGCCGGAATCTCCGACGCCAAATCTCCGGTTTGACAGGCTGAAGGAAAAATTCGCGGCTCTGGAAGCCAAAGCCACGGAGGAACGCGAACAGGAATTCAACACCCTGGTAAATTCCAGAGGGGAGTACGCAAGGCGGTATCCGAATCGCAGTTTTTCCATCACAACCCAGGAAAATGCAGAGTATGACCGGCTTCTTGACAAGCTGGCCTGTGACAATCTGGAGGAGTACAAGCAGATAGCCGCAGACCAGGCGCGATCTGCCGTAGAGCATTTCAAGGATGATTTCATGTTTAAAATCAGGAGCGCTATCCGCGAGGCAATACAGAGAAAGGATGAACTGAACCGGATTATCAGCCGGCTTGATTTCGGCAAGGATAAATACCAGTTTGTCATCGGCAAAAATAAGGGCGCCGACGGCCGGTATTACGACATGTTCATGGACGACTCGCTGGAAGTCAATCCGGCCCAGCTAAACCAGTCCTTCGACAATCAGATGAACCTCTTTACCATGGAGCACGAAAGCCAGTACGGCGAGCTGATTAACGAGTTAATCAACGTCTTCATCCCGCCGGAAAATGCGACGCCGGAGCAGATGGAGGAGGCCAAGCGGAATATGGATAAATACGCGGATTACCGGACGTATCTATCCTTCGACATGCAGCAGCTGATCCAGAATGAGGACGAAGTCATCAAAATCCGATTAAGCAAGATGATTAAGAAGAATTCCGGCGGCGAGGGGCAGAACCCGCTGTATGTGGCATTACTCGCCAGCTTCGCCCAGGCCTACCGGATCAGCCTGTCGCCGAAAATCCAGAGAAATCCTACCATCCGCCTCGTCGTATTGGATGAGGCATTTTCCAAGATGGATGCGGAGAAGGTGGCAAGCTGTATCGAGCTGATCCGCGGCCTCGGTTTCCAGGCCATTATCAGCGCCACCAACGATAAAATCCAGAACTACGTGGAAAATGTAGACAAGACCTTTGTATTTGCCAATCCGAACAAAAAATCAATTTCCATTCAGGAATTTGAGAAGGAGAGTTTTCCGGAACTGATGAGGGATTTGGATGAGGATGATGAATAAAATGGTGAGTGAACATTTGGAACTGATTGATAAAATAATTGAAAAATGCGAGTCCAGCACTGTGGACTGGAGAGAGGAAGCTTCGGGAAACCGGAGCTTTCCGATTCAGCAGGAGGATTTAAATGGGATCGGAAAGCAGAGGCTGTTAAACCAGGCGCGGCGGCTGGAGGAGGAAGGTCTGATTCACTGTGACTGGATAGTGGGAAAATCCGATATTTCAAAAATTCACTACAATCTGAAAAACCGGAATGATTTTTACCGGCTTGCCGGCCGCGTCCCCAAGGCTGAGAGAATCCAGAAGTTGAAGGAGGCACTCCTGATTCACAGGGGGCAGGTGAAAAAAGACTGGATACGCGCCTGTTATGATGGGCTTTTCAAACAGGTGGAGGCGGGCGCAGAGCCGAAGGTTCTGGCAGAGGGCAGACGGGAATTTTATTTTGCCTGTTTCGACGGATTGGACTGTCTGGAAGAGTCTGTTTATAAGCGGATCTTCAGCAAATATTATCTAAAAGATTCCAAGCGGTTTGAGGAGGAATACGAATCTCTTGTAGTGTCGGCGGCTAAGAAATATAATGATGAAATTGATGATAATATGAGCAGTCAGGAGATTTTAAGCCAGCACTATCTCGATGACTACGCGCCGGAACTTGCCCTGAAAGGGAATCTGGTGATTGAACTGGAAGGGCGGACCATTGATTTATCGCTGTTCTGCTACGGGGCGCTCTTAAACAGCGAAACGTTGAAGCGCGCGGCCATTCCGGCGGGACAGGCCATTTGTAAGGTGATATCGGTGGAAAATAAGGCGAATTATATGTCATTTCCTTACGAGAAAGGAACTTTGATTCTCTTCTCACACGGGTATTTCTCGCCGTTAGAGCGGGAATTTCTGACCGCCCTGCGCCGGTCGCTTATGGGGCAGAGGGTGGAATATTACCACAGCGGGGATTTGGATTACGGCGGGGTGAAGATTTTTCAGTATATCAGGACCAAGATTTTCCCGGATTTACAGCCGTATCAGATGGATGCAGAGACGTATCTGAAATTTCTTCCTCAGGGGATGGAGGTAAAGGAGTCGAAGCTGGAGAAACTGAAGCGCGTGGAGGAACCACGGCTACAGCCGCTGATTGATGCGATTTGTGAGAAGAAAAGGGTGATTGAGCAGGAGAGTTTCCTCGGCCACGGAGAAAAGAATGCGGTTGAAACAGAAGTTTCCAGTTGAAAAAACGAACAAACGTTTGCAAAACGGATAAAGATATGGTATTATGAGATGGCAGACGGTTACAGGAAACAGGAGTCTTATTTTTGAAGACAGGAGTCATTACCATGGCAAAGCAATATATTAAGATACGAGGTGCCAATGAGCACAATTTAAAGAATATTTCTGTAGATATCCCCAGGAATCAGCTGGTGGTTTTAACCGGTTTAAGCGGTTCGGGAAAGTCATCACTGGCGTTTGATACAATCTATGCGGAAGGGCAGAGGCGGTATATGGAGTCTCTGTCCTCTTATGCGCGCCAGTTCTTAGGACAGATGGAGAAGCCGGATGTGGAGAGCATTGAGGGGCTTTCTCCTGCCATCTCCATCGATCAGAAGTCTACCAACAGGAACCCGCGTTCTACGGTCGGTACGGTGACGGAGATTTACGATTATATGCGTCTTCTCTATGCGCGGATCGGAATCCCACACTGTCCGAAGTGCGGCAGAGAGATTAAGAAGCAGACGGTGGACCAGATGGTGGACCAGATTATGACCATGCCGGAGCGGACGAAGATTCAGCTTCTGGCGCCGGTTGTCAGAGGCAGGAAGGCCGAGCATGTCAAGGTGCTGGACCATGCCAGAAGAAGCGGATACGTCCGGGTTCGCATCGACGGCAATATGTATGAACTTTCCGAAGATATCAAGCTGGATAAGAATATCAAGCACAACATTGACATCGTGGTAGATCGTCTCGTGGTGAAGGAAGGGATTGAGAAGCGTCTGGCGGAATCAATTGAGACAGTCATGGCGCTGTCGGACGGGCTGATGACTGTGGACGTAGTTGACGGTACGCCGATTAATTTCAGTCAGAGTTTCTCCTGCCCTGATTGCGGGATCAGCATCGACGAGGTGGAGCCGCGAAGCTTCTCCTTCAACAATCCGTTCGGCGCCTGCCCGGACTGTTTCGGCCTCGGGTATAAGATGGAATTTGACGAGGATCTGATGATTCCGGATAAGAGTCTGAGCATCGACGAGGGGGCCATCACAGTCATGGGCTGGCAGTCGTGCACCGATAAAGGAAGCTTTACCAGAGCGATTTTAGAGGCGCTGTCCAAAGAGTATAAATTCCGTCTCGACACGCCGTTTGAACAGTATCCGAAGGAGATCCATGACGTGCTGATCCACGGTACGAATGGAAAAGAAGTCAAGGTTCACTATAAAGGGCAGCGAGGCGAGGGCGTATACGATGTGGCCTTTGAGGGACTGCTTCAGAACGTGGCGCGGAGATACCGGGAGACGTATTCGGAATCCTCCAAGGCTGAATACGAGACATTTATGAGGATCTCACCTTGTCCGACCTGTAAGGGAATGAGGCTGAAAAAGGGGTCGCTTGCCGTTACGGTCGGAGATAAGAATATCTATGAGGCCACCAATATGTCCATTGAGGCGTTCCGCGATTTTCTGGATGGGCTGGAGCTGACAGAGATGCAGCACGCCATCGGCGATCAGATCTTAAAGGAAATCCGGGCCAGAGTATCATTTCTTATCGATGTAGGGCTTGATTATCTGACACTGAGCCGTGCCACAGGAACACTTTCCGGCGGCGAGGCGCAGAGAATCCGTCTGGCCACCCAGATCGGGTCCGGCCTCGTAGGAGTGGCCTATATCCTTGATGAGCCGAGTATCGGTCTTCACCAGAGGGATAACGACAAGCTGCTTAAGACGCTCACGCATCTGAGGGATCTGGGTAACAGCGTTCTGGTGGTGGAACACGACGAGGATACGATGCGTGCGGCTGACTGCATCGTGGATATCGGTCCGGGGGCCGGTGAGCACGGCGGTCAGGTGGTGGCGGTCGGTACGGCCAACCAGATTATGAAGTGTAAGGATTCCATCACGGGCGCTTATTTAAGCGGCAGAATCAAGATTCCGGTGCCGAAAGAGCGGCGGAAACCGACGGGATACTTAACGGTGCGCGGCGCGGCGCAGAATAACTTAAAGAATATTGATGTGACATTCCCGCTGGGAGTTATGACGTGCGTGACCGGCGTTTCCGGATCGGGGAAGAGTTCTCTTGTCAATGAGATTCTCTACAAGGCTCTGGCGAAGAAGCTGAACCGGGCCAGGACGATTCCCGGCAAGCATAAGTGCATTGAGGGAGTGGAACAGCTGGATAAGATTATAGCCATCGACCAGTCCCCCATTGGGCGTACTCCGAGGTCAAACCCGGCTACGTATACGGGCGTGTTTGACTTGATCCGCGATTTATTTGCGTCTACTCCGGATGCCAAGGCGAAGGGGTATTCGAAGGGACGGTTCAGCTTCAACGTGAAGGGCGGCCGGTGTGAGGCGTGCAGCGGCGACGGTATTATCAAGATCGAGATGCATTTCCTCCCTGACGTCTACGTTCCGTGCGAAGTCTGCGGCGG
Source organism: uncultured Hungatella sp. (assembly GCA_959018155.1). Taxonomy (GTDB): domain Bacteria; phylum Bacillota; class Clostridia; order Lachnospirales; family Lachnospiraceae; genus Hungatella. The sequence continues at coordinate 3,852 of CAUEKH010000061.1, read as the reverse complement.
CAAGCGGTATAACCGTGAGACTCTCGATGTCAAATACAAGGGCAAGAGTATTTACGATGTGCTGAATATGACGGTGGAGGAGGCGCTTAAGTTCTTCGAGAACGTTCCTTCTATCGCCAGGAAGATTGCCACACTCAACGATGTAGGGCTTTCCTATATTCGTCTGGGTCAGCCTTCTACAGAACTGTCAGGCGGCGAGGCGCAGAGAATCAAGCTGGCGACGGAACTGAGCAGGCGGGGAACCGGCAAGACCATCTATCTGCTGGATGAGCCGACTACGGGACTCCATTTCGCCGATGTCCACAAGCTGATTGAGATTTTGAGAAAGCTGTCGGAAGGCGGAAATACGGTGGTTGTCATCGAGCATAACCTGGATGTGATTAAGACTGCCGACTACCTGATCGATATCGGTCCGGAAGGCGGAGACAAGGGCGGTACGGTGATCGCCCAGGGAACACCGGAGGAGGTGGCGGCGAATCCGCTGTCTTACACGGGGCAGTATGTGAAGAAGTATTTAGAGTAAAAGAGGAGGCCGGAATTCTTTGTAAAATCAGGAGTTCCGGCATTTTCTGTTTTTATAATATCTGTTATGAGTAAAAGCCCCGGGCCAGGGAGTGTGGTCAGAGGGGCCGGCGGAGAAGAATACGTATCTGTCATAGTAACAGGTGCATGGGAGTAAGAGATTATGGATAAAGACGAAGCAAAAGAATTATTATCATTTCATTCAGCGAGAAACAGTGATTTGATAATCCGAAATGGGAAAATGGATTTTTAGGCAGCCTGCGCCCTTTTCAGGGGGAATTACACAAAGAAAATTTTATTGAGGTAATGGAATGTCTGAGGGCATTAAAAGATGAAATTTCAGCGCCAGCTGTGGATAGGAATATTGTGGCAGACGTTGTTGGGATCATATATTCGACGAGAATGTGGGCGGATTCAGACGGGATGTTGGGACGCAACCACCTGCTGACAGAGGAGCAGTCAAAGCATCTGATGGCATGGGTGGATATCATTGAATCATGTTTTATGTATCTTCTGGAAAGTGCCGAAGAAGAGGCGTTTCTTGATTATGAAAATTATTTGAAGGGTGATTACTTCTGAACTCAGTTTGCTGGCTATTAAAAATACTGCATCAGGAAGATTTCAAAAACTTTATACGCCGGAAGGGGAAAAGTACCATTTTACTGTGTGGCCGGGACAAATATCGGTTCAGTCCGAAATGCCATTAAAAGCGGTTTTCGCCCCTCCTGGATGGAATGCAGACGCAGTAAAATGTTTAGTTTTTTGACAGAGTAAATTCACAGTTGATTCACATTTCTAACAAATAATCTTCACAATTATTGGGTATATTAATACTCGTAACAAGGTAAACACCTTTTCTTAAAAACTTTTTTTCATACTCAAAGCCGACAGGAATCCCCCTCCTGTCGGCTTCCTCCCTTTTATCCCCATGAACAAATATCAGATGCTATTCCTCTGCAAATGCATCCTTTCCCATACCGCAGATTGGGCATACCCAGTCTTCCGGAAGGTCCTCAAAGGCTGTTCCCGGAGCGATTCCGTTATCAGGATCACCCACCTCAGGGTCATAAACGTATCCACATGGTTCGCAAACGTACTTCTTCATTAAAAATACCTCCTCATTTGTATTGTGATTTTAACAAATACAGTATATCACATTTCTCTGATAAATAAATGAAAATGGTGGAAATATTTAAGGAGTAAAATCACCGGAACAGAAGCAGCGTTTCCATTACCCGTAAAGGAAAAATGATATATCAGTACGAATAACTGTGTCAGAACTGTAAATGCTTATAGTGATACGATTATAACGGCACAAAAGAAAAAGAAATGGCGGGAAGCGTTGGATTTTCTGTCAAAGAAACAGATTCAGGAAGTCAGCTCATCGTATAATTTTCACAGCTTTTTTCGATGATAAAAGAAAATACTTGTCAAGTCATTTTCAATCGAATATAATATCATGGAAAGTGCTGTTGCAAAAAGTCAGATATGACGCGTGCAACAGCTTTTCATCTTGTAGGTAAAATATTTTGAAACAGAAACCGTTCACGCAAATATAGGAGGAATATCTGTGGAAAGAGAAATGATCATCGTTCTGGATTTCGGCGGCCAGTACAACCAGCTGATTGCCAGAAGAGTCAGAGAATGCAACGTTTATTGTGAAGTCCATCCATACACACTGGGACTTGATAAAATCAGGGAAATGAACCCGAAGGGAATTATTTTCACCGGAGGCCCCAACAGTGTTTACCAGGAAGAGTCCCCCCACTGTGAAAAGGAAATTTTTGAGATGGGAATTCCGATTTTGGGAATCTGCTACGGCTCCCAGTTAATGTCCTATATGCTGGGCGGCAGTGTGGCGACCGCTCCTGTCAGCGAGTATGGCAAAACAGAGGTCGATGTGGAAGCGGGCAGCAAAATTCTCGAAAATGTAAATTCGAAGACTATCTGCTGGATGAGCCACACCGATTATATAGAAAGAGCGCCGGAAGGCTTTAAGATTACAGCGCACACCCCGGTCTGCCCGGTTGCTGCCATGGAGTGCGACGAGCGCGGCCTGTACGCTGTCCAGTTCCACCCGGAGGTTATGCACACCCAGGAAGGCATGAAGATGCTGTCCAACTTTGTATACAATGTCTGCCACTGTTCCGGTGACTGGAAAATGGATTCTTTCGTGGAGACTTCCATTCAGTCTATCCGCGAAAAGGTCGGAGACGGCAAGGTATTATGCGCCTTATCCGGCGGTGTGGATTCCTCCGTTGCGGCCGTCATGCTGGCCAAAGCAGTCGGTAAGCAGCTGACCTGTGTTTTCGTAGATCACGGCCTGCTCCGCAAGAACGAAGGCGACGAGGTAGAAGCCGTCTTCGGCCCCGATGGCCCCTATGATTTGAATTTCATCCGCGTCAACGCCCAGGAACGTTTCTATGAGAAACTGAAAGGCGTAGAAGAGCCGGAGAAGAAACGCAAGATTATCGGAGAAGAATTTATCCGTGTCTTCGAAGACGAAGCGAAAAAGATTGGCAAGGTAGATTTCTTCGTGCAGGGCACAATTTATCCCGATGTCATCGAGTCCGGCCTTGGCAAATCCGCTGTGATTAAGAGCCATCACAACGTCGGCGGCCTTCCTGAACATGTAGATTTCAAGGAGATTATCGAACCGCTCCGCCTGCTGTTCAAGGACGAGGTGCGCAAAGCCGGCTTAGAACTTGGCATTCCGGAGTATCTCGTATTCCGCCAGCCATTTCCGGGTCCGGGCCTCGGCGTCCGTATCATCGGAGAAATCACCGCTGACAAGGTAAGAATTGTCCAGGAGGCTGACGCCATCTACCGCGAGGAGATTGCCAAAGCAGGAGTGGACAAGGGCCTCGGCCAGTATTTCACCGCTCTGACAAATATGCGCTCCGTTGGCTGTATGGGTGATGAGAGAACGTACGACTATGCAGTTGCACTGCGCGCCGTGCTGACCTCCGACTTCATGACAGCGGAGTCCGCAGAGCTTCCGTGGGAAGTGCTGGGGAAGGTGACCAGAAGGATTGTGAATGAAGTGAAGGGAGTCAATCGAGTCCTTTACGATTTGACTGGGAAGCCGCCGGCTACGATTGAGTTTGAATAGTAGACAGGGAGCCGGGAAGCCGCTTAGATAGCGGACTTTCCGGCTCTTTGTATGTGGCGTGATACCTTTTTGATACCTGTATCTTGATTATTCATCTGATTTGCACTATAATCTGTAATGTAATTAAAAAGCCTTTGATTGTTGGCTTGGCAATTTTTTCGTGCGCTTCGTTTGAAGTTGAGTTCAATCTTTCAGAAAAAGTAAAAGCAAAAATTTGT
>CAUEKH010000060.1 GCA_959018155.1 uncultured Hungatella sp. | reverse complement strand
CTCTTTCGTGCTCCCTAGGATTGTCCCGTTCTCATCCCAGATCATAATCTGTTCATTTCCATAATGACTTAAGCCGGTAACGAGATTCTGGATATCCCCCATCTTGATATCATAGGCGAATACCGTCTCTTTATCCGGCTGAAGCTGAGATATGGTAGTAAGAATATAGTTATTAGCAAAACTCATATACGGGGGAGTAAAGACGATGGCCCCATCCCCCTTTACAGCCGCCTGGTACCAGGGGCGTTCCGCGACGACGTATCCCTCATATTCGGAGATTGGCGTATTCCAGCTGTATAAATACCGGCCCTTATAATACATATAAAGTCCGTCAAAAGTATCCCCTTCTATCTCCAGAAGCGGGGTATCAATACTCTTTAAATAATTCCAGATATCATCGGGATCCGGATTATTCTCAATCTCCCTGGACATCATCTGAACAAATATCCGGAAAGACTGCTTGTAATTATCCATTACCCCCTGAAAAGATTCTTCCGTCATCACCGTATCGTCGAGGAGAATCCGCCGGACAGCCTTTCTTTCTCTCTGACACAGAATAACGACAGATAAGATATTTACGACCAGAAACACTACGACAAAAATAATACCCTTTTTGCTTTTTCTCTCACCGTTCCCCATAATCGTCCCTTATACCTGGCTGTTTCCCTCACCAGGCATCACTACCCCACTTGAATAGTAGTTACAAATTATCTGTCGTAAATATATGATTGTTATTTTTGTAACCCCCTTCATTGTACTATAAAACAGTGCCAGATACAAGTGACTTTCCTGGTAAGTTTATCCTTATTTCAGTTGTTCCAGTTCAGCATTGATGCGGTTTCTCATCTGAATCAGCCATAAATCGGATTTCGGATATTTCTCAAAGGTAATCGGCTCCCCCAGTTCCTTTTCCAGGAGGTCAACCACGTATTCCCGCCCCTTCTTCGCGGCCAGCTGTTCCATGGCCCGCACATCCTGCATGGTATGGGATAAAACCATCATACGGATGGATTCCTCCGGCCTGCCATCCCTGCCCGGATACACCAGATAGGGGTCTCCCGATGGAAATACCCCGTCCGCATCCGTCACACGGTACGGATCTATGTGCTTTAAGGAGAACTGGGAATTATAGAAATTATAGCCCCAGTGAAGAATCCCCTCCAGGCCGTATTTAAATACCTGCGCCCCGTAAATTCTGCATCTTGCGGACGGCATTGCCATAAACCGGTTGCTCACCCGATACCCCTGTGAAATACAGTAATAACTCCACAGCGGGCTGACACCGGCTTCCAGAAATGGCTCAATATGGTTGTTGGCGCAGACCGGACAGTCAATTTCCCCTTGACGGCAGATGTCCAGACTGGAAATGGCATCCATGATAATAAATCCATCCAGATAAGAGGTGACAGACTCTCTGGCTGCTTTGTAGGAAGCCAGATCCTCAGTCCTCGGTTCATCTGAGATGTGGAATCTCGTCTTCTCTGCAATCCCCCATTGGCGCAGCTTTTCAGTCAGGGCCGGGAGATACGCATCCAGAAAACGGCTGTACTCCCCTCCCACCGCGGGGTCGTTCCATCCAAAAATCTGAACCAGCTGGCCCTCTTTTTCCGCCATAATTTTAGGCGGATGACCGGCGCCCCACTGGGTAAAGAGGTGGGACATTTCAAAGTAAACCATCCCACAGGCGTGGCACATATCGACCCACCGTTTCAGCTTATCGAATCCGAATTCATACGTTCCATCCGGGAGAACCTTCACATCCACCAGCTGAATCGTGGTCCGCTCACCGCCCGGCGCAGTGTCGAGAGGCGGCGTAAACTGCGGCGTAAGAATCATATTGCAGCCCCTGTTCACCGCGGTCCTGATAAAATTCTCCACAATCCGCCAGTGCTCCTCTGAGAAAACAGGCACCCGGTAATAGTCCGCCAGGCAGTCCCCGTGGAACCACTCGGTACGAATCAGCTTCTGCGGACCTAAAACCGTCTGATACACAGTGATTTCCGTCTCTCTCCGGCAAAGTTCCATTCCATCCAGGGAGGAGAAGACAATCGTTACAGGAAATTTTCCCCAGGGACCATTTTCCGGAATCTCTATGTCAATCCACAGACTCTTATAGACTCCCGGGGTAAAGGTAATCAGTCCATCCTCCAAATCCGTCAGCAAATCGGGATAAAGCCCCGGCTGCGTACGCAGATAGTCCCCATCAGCCTTTCCACTGGTGGGCCGCAGGGATGGTACGGAAAGGATTTCCCTGATACGGCAATAATCTGCAAGCGGTGATTCTATCATCACTTTCGCGGCGGTACAGCCCACCCCCTGATACGTGTAAGAGACTACAAAACTGAATCCCTCGTTTCGAAGCATGGTAAATTTCGTGCAGCCCGGATCCTCTGAAGGCTCCTGATCCGGAAATACCTTTTTTAAGGCGCTGAGTAAATAAATCTGATATTCTGCATTGTTTTCCATAAATCTGTCTTCTTCCTTCCTGTCATTTCTTATTCTTTATCTGTCTGCCCGTTTCTCTGGAAACAAGGCGCATACCTCTCTCTGCCAGCCGTGCAGCATCATGCGAAGCTTCGCCGCCATCTCCGGCATTTTCCCGGAAATATCATGGTTTTCACTGAAATCGACCTTTAAATTATAAAGTTCTCCATGGCCGTCCTCAAAAAACTCGATGTATTTATAATCGCCCAGCACTACAGAGGCGGCCGGGGTACAGCCCTGGTTCCCGTAATGGGGATAATGCCAGAAAATCGGCCGCTCGGCCATATTTTCCCCGGCTAACAGCGGCGCCATGCTTCTCCCGTCTATGGTAAGGCCTTCCCTGAGCGGTATTCCCGCCAGTTCCAGGAAAGTCGGATAGAAGTCCGGCGTCGTCACAGGCACGTCGCAGCGGCTTCCCGGCGCCACATGGCCGGGATATTTTACTATCAGCGGTACCCGGACTCCGCCCTCATAGACCCAGCCCTTTCCCTCTGACGCAGGTAAGTTGCAGGTCGGGGAACCTTCACTCGTGGCCAGTCCGCCGTTATCCGAGGTAAATACGACAACCGTATTCTCCTCCTCCCCGCACTCCTTTAAGGTTTCTAAGAGACGGCCGATATTCTGGTCCAAGTTCCATATCATCCCCGCATAGGCCGGATCAGACTGAATCACCCTTCTGACCACGCGTTTTCCCTTTTTATCGTCTGTGTGATGGAATTCCCCTTCCACCAGCGCGGTCTCCTTATCAAGCCCCATCTCCCGGGCTTTCCTCTCAAAGCGCGCCCTGTCTTCTTCTTTGACCTGGATGGGCGTGTGAACCGCGTACTGGCAGAGATTTAAGAAAAACGGCTTTTTATCAGGCCGGGACTGCCTCTCTTTTAAAAGCCGGATAGCCTCATCCGTAATCCGGTCGGTTAAATATTCCCCCTCCGGACCTTCCTCTAACGTCTCTATCCCATAGGGGCTGAAATAGCCTTCATGAGGATGGCCCCAGGAACAGCCGCCGATATTCACGTCAAAGCCAAAGTGTTCCGGATAGTGTTCCCTTCCTCCAAGATGCCATTTTCCCACGTGCCACGTGTCGTAGCCCGCATCCTTTAGTGCCTGGGCGATGGTATATTCCCCGTCCGGCAGATGCTTGATGTAGGGAGCGTCAATCAGCTTCCCTTTTAACGGATGCATGACGCCTTCCATATCGATCCAGTCTGTCACCCCAAGCCGGGCCGGGTACTTTCCGGTCAGAAAACTGGCTCTCGAGGGAGAGCAGACCGGGCAGGCCGCGTAGGAGTTGGCAAATACCATCCCCTGCCTGCTCAGCCTGTCAATATTAGGCGTCTCATAAAAAGTGCTTCCCGTACAGGCCAGATCCCGCCAGCCCATATCGTCTAAAAAGATAAACAGAAAATTCGGTTGAACCCCCATTTTTTCTCCTCCTCACGTAAATCCCTACAATGTCGTGTCACGTTCCTATCGGCGCATACACATCGGTACGCACTGCATGAAGCCCCGGACGGCAGAGCTGGCCGGAACCGGTCACCCCTTCTCTCACACCGTCGATGGCCGGATCCGCGTACTTAAGGAACCATTTTTCCATCTCTTTCTTCATCTCCAGAATGATTTCCTCATACTCCGGCCTTCCGTAGAGGTTCTCAGTCTCTCCCGGATCCTCAGTCAGATGGTAAAATTCATGCTTTCCGTAAGGGTACCGGTGAATATATTTCCATTCCTTATTCCGTATCATGCGGACCGGGCCGTATTCGTCGAATACGACAATCTCCCCCTTCCGCTCTGTCTCCCGGCCTGTCAAAAGCCCGTAGAAGCTTCTGCCCGGAAGGCCCCCCGGATACTTTTCTGAGAGACCCACCAGTTCCAGCACAGTCGGAAACCAGTCGTAGGCGCTCACCATCTCACTGCACACACTGTTGGGCTTAATCAGAGGCGGATAGGAAATCAAAAGCGGCACCTTCACCGCGGAATCATACATGTTCATCGGAAATGTACCATTTCCCTTGCCCCATATCCCGTGCTGTCCCATGCTCATCCCGTTATCAGCGGAAAAGATCACGACGGTATCTTCCGTCAAATGCTTCTCCTCCAGGGCGTCGAGAATCCGTCCCACTTCTTCATCCATGGCGCTGACCGCGGCAAAATATCCCCGCAGATTTTCCTTTCTCGTTTTGGTCCCGTACACCGGCCCGGTTAAGAGGTCCGGATGGTCCGGGATATCGGGAATTGACGGGAAATCGCAGTTCTCATAGTACTCGATCCATTTGGCCGGATGGTGTTCTTTGCCCCACGGCGCGTGAGGCGCGGTAAAGTTGACTGCCAGAAAGAACGGATCCTCCGTATCCGCCAGTTCCTCCAAGTATTCCAGAGCCTTATCGGCAAATAATTCCGTCACATATTTCCCGTGTTCTACCGTGATCTCCCCGTTCTCCACAATATCTGGATGGTAGTAACAGCAGCCGCCAAGGCCGATGGTGTACCACTTTTCAAACCCGTGCTGCGGTGTCACGCTGTCCCCCAAATGCCATTTTCCAGAGAGGGCGCAGCGGTATCCATTCTCCGCCAGGATATCGGTATAGGCGGTCTGGCCATCCAAATAGGCGATCGGCTTTCTCTCATTTTTATAGCCGTCGGCGTAGGGGTTTTCTCTCCCCTGGGCGGCATACTTCTCTCCATCCACACTCCCGCTTCTGATCCAGTCGAGAACGCCGTGGCCGGATGGAATCTTTCCTGTCAGCAGCGACGCCCGGGCCGGGGAACAGACCGGGGAGGCGCAGAAGAAATTGTCAAACCGCATTCCGGAAGCGGCGATCCGGTCTAAATTCGGGGTATAAAGCTCGGGGGTGCCCGAGCAGTTCATTGCCCAGGCCCCCTGATCATCTGTAAGTATAAACAGTATATTTGGTCTCTTTCTCATCATTTCTCCTATTTTTCTGCCTTGTAAACTTCATTGGCCTGCTTTAAGATCTCGTCGCCGCCCTGATTTCTCCATTCCTTTCCAAGCTGTACCACGCCGTCCTCAACGGATATCTTGCCCTGGAGCATATCGGAGAAGTACTGGATAAATACATCATTGACTGCGGATCCGTTCTCAATTTCCGCCGGAGTTTTCTGTTTGATTAAGTTCGGTACCTGGCACTGTGTCGCCAAATCCACGGTTTCCAGAGCGCGTTCTCTGTTCGGATCTGTCTCAGGAATATATCCGCTCTCCAGCGGCCAGTAGAAGGAGCCCCATGCCAGCGCGTGCGCCCAGCCGTCTGGTGCAAACGCGTCCTTGGCCCGCTCTTCCTCGTTAAATACGATCTTATCTCCGTCCTTTGTATAATGGATTCCTTCTATCCCAAGTCTGAGTAAATCGTTGCCTTCTTTGGAGACCATAAAATCAATAAATTCAGCCGCTTTATCCTGGTTCTTACATGCGGTGGTGATACATGTCATCATACCATCTTTTCCCTGTTTATTCAATCCTCTGGCGCCTTCCGGTCCTGTCGGCGGCAAGTCGTAACAGATGGTTGCATCCGGGTAGAGCGCCTGTACACTCGTCTCGTGGCGCGTCACATGGCGGAATAACGGCGCCAGCATGGCACCACACTTGCCCTGATAGAATTTTTCTTCCTTCTTCGGCTGATCATTGAGCATCAGTTCCGGATCGATAACCTTTAAATCCCATAAATCCTTGATATAGTTCATGCTTGGAATAAAGGAAGGATCTTCAAAAATCGGAATTACCTCGCCGTTTTCATTTAAGGAATAGTCGCCGTATGGCAGGCCGTAGGCAAAGAATACCCAGTCAAACGGAGTCGCAGCCGTCGTATTGCCCGGCTTCTGAGCCGTATAGCCGTATGTATCGTTTTTGCCGTTTCCGTCCGGGTCATCATTGGTAAAGGCCAGAAGGACCGTTTTCATATCATCGAGAGTTTTCGGATAGGAAAGCCCCAGTTTATCCAGCCAGTCCTGTCTCATGACAATTAAACTGTTGGCAACGCTGAACTGTGTGATAAATGGAAGCCCGTAGTACTGGCCGTCGATGGCTGACCACTGGTATTCACTCTCCAGCCATGATTTGATATTCGGCATCGTATCGAAGTATTTGTTCAGCGGGATGACCATGCCGTCATCGATCCACTGCTGGGTTGCGCTGGTTCCGTAAGCGCCGGTCACAATATCCGGGAAGTCACCGGAGGCCATGGCTACATTGACTTTCTCTGTGTTTGATTCCGGTACAATCTCAACCGTCAGATCGATCCCCAGCTTCTCATTGATCGCGGCTACGATCCGGTCGTCAGATTTAATGGCTTTCGCCGCCGCATCACCGGTCGTCAGCCAGCGGAGCGGTACATTTTTCCCATCCTTGGAATCTTTTGAGGCGGCTTCTGTCTTTGCAGTCGTCTCTTTTGATTCCGTTTTTTCTGCTGTGCCTCCGCCTCCGCAGGCTGTAACCGACGCTGCCATCAAAGCAGCCAGTGTAAGACTTAGTACCTGTTTTTTTCTCATGAACATACCCTCTCTTTCATTTTTTTAGAACATTATATAGAAATTTGTCATTTCCCGGATTTGTTATTTCCAGAATTTGTTATTTACCAGGCTTCATTTTCCGGGCATCCTATCCCTTCACAGCCCCTGCTGTCATGCCAACCGTAAAATATTTCTGGAAAAACGGATAGGCACACATGATTGGGATAATTGCCATCATGACCGCAGCCATTTTCATCGGCTGGCCGAGTAAGAAGAGGCTTTCACCGCCGCTGGCGTAGGCCGCGTCGTTCTGGAACAGCATGGAACGCAGAAACAGCTGTAACGGCCATGCCTGCTTGCTGTTGATATACATAATTGCCGAAAAGAAATCATTCCAGTGATCCACCGCGTAAAACAGGGTCACTGTCGTCAGCGCCGGTTTGGAGATCGGCAGCATAATACGGAATAATACACCTACCTCCGTACAGCCGTCAAGCAACGCCGCTTCCTCCAGTTCCAGAGGAAGATCCATAAAGAAATTGCGCAGAATAATGAGATTGTACGTGTTGATCGCGGACGGAAGAATCATGGACCACAGAGAATTCATTAAATGCAGATCCTTGACTATGATGTAGGTGGGGATAATCCCGCCGGAAAACATCATGGTAAATACGGCCAGAAACATGAAAAACCGCTGTCCCTTCAAATCCTTCTTTGCCAGCACGTAAGCCGCCATCGTCGTAATTGCCATATTGATCACGGTTCCGACTACGGTGATAAAGAGGCTGTTGGCGTAGGAGGTCCACAATTCAATATTCTTAAGCATGTAGGCGTAGCCCTCAAAGGACCATTCCGTCGGCCAGAGATGAACGCTGGAACCAAGATAACTCTTTAAAGATGAGAAGGATACCACGAGGCAATCCCAAAATGGATACAATGTCGTCAGTGCCAGGAGTGACAACAGCACCAGATTCACAACGTCGAAGATTTTACTTCCCAGGGAGGTCCGGACGCGGACGCCCTCCTGCGGCTGTTTTTTCTTAAACATCAGTAGATTCCCTCCTCTCCCGCCATCCTTGCAACCTTATTTGCAGCTACCACAAGGCAGAAATTGATAACCGATTTAAAGAGGCCGACTGCTGTGGCCAGCTCAAATTTTCCATCCTGTAAGCCCATCCGGTATACGTAGGTGTCAATAATATCGGCTGTCCCATAGACGCCCGGATGGTAGAGAACGAAGATCTGTTCAAACCCGGCCTGCATCAGGCTTCCGATACGGGTAATCAAAATTACGATAATGATGGAGCGGATACACGGTACGGTAATATGTACCAGCTTCTGCCACCGGTTGGCCCCATCCACTGTGGCAGCCTCATAGAGCTGGGTGTCAATTCCTGTAATTGCGGCCAGATAGATGATCGTGTTCCATCCAAATGTCTTCCATATCATAGACACCACCATGGTCGGCACGAAATATTTCTCATCTGTCAAAAATCCAATGGGAGCGAATCCAAGACTTTTAATAATCGTATTCACAATCCCGGAATCCATGGAAAGAATGCTTGTCAAAATACCGCCAAGCACTACCCAGGAAATAAAATTCGGTATGTAAACTGCCGTCTGAATCACTTTCTTTACCCGCAGATGGCGAAGTTCATTCAACATCAGCGCGATAATAATGGGAAATGGAAACCCGAAAACCAGTCGGATTACGCTGATTCTTATGGTATTCCAGAACACCGAGTAAAACTTTTCCATTGAAAACAGTTTCCGGAAGGTATCAAATCCAACCCAGGTACTTTTCATGATCCCCTTCATCGGATTGAAGTCCTTAAATGCAATTGTCACACCATACATTGGCGCATAACAGAAAATAATATAGTAGACAACCGCCGGAACCAGCATCAGATATAAATACCTGTGTTTCCAGATATACGTTCCGATCCCGGGTCCATTTCTAACCCCCTTACTTTTTGTTGTCGTAATATTCCCCAACCTTCTCCCTCCTTCTGTCAGCCCATTTCACAGCGAACCAGGGCCTTTTCTTTCTGGCCTCATCATACCAAAATAATGTACAAAAATAAGTACAAATAACCAGCTGATTTCGTTTATCTTTTCACAATATTGAATTTTTCTCCTGTTTTCATAGCCAGCAGCAAAAATTCATCTGTATTTTTACTAACTATATTTATTTTTTGCTATTGTTTTTATACATTATTTCTAATTTCGTTTTATTTTTTTGCCTTCCAGCCGGAATGTTTTTGACTCTCTGACGTATTTTTGTTATAATTAGATATAATTGGCAGAAGGAAAGGATGGGACCATTGGGAATAATAGCTAATCGAAACAGACACTGTAAATGGAAAAACATAATGAAATCCAGACATTTCCGTTCTTCCTTTTTTATTACATTTCTTTTTACTGCAGCCATTTTTATTGCCGGAAGCATCATTATCATGTTTCAGAATCAGATGAAGCTTCATGAAAATCTGGAGATGAAGGCAAACTACGCGGCTCTGTCGGTTCAGGACAACTTAACCAATATGAAAAACAGCGCAGTCTTTATGGGAAATTTAACTTCCATCAATATCGTTTTAAACAGTAAGACGCCGACTCTGGATCAGCTTATGCGTATGACCAACGATGTGGTGCCCTACTCTTCTCTCTATAAGTATGAGTGCATCTGTCTCTTTTTCGGACGTTCGGAACGGATTTTCGATTCCGCCGCCGGAATGTACTATTATAATGATTATTACGACAGAACCTTAATTGACACGCTGGAAGAGATGAAGGGGGAAGATTTATGGCTGATTAACGTGCCTTACAACCGTTATTACAGCAATTCTTCTGCCATTCCGGTTATTACCTACGCGCGCCGGCTGCCTCTCTACCGGTCCCAGGCGCTGGGATATGTGACAGTTTCCTATTCTTTAAATAGGCTTCGGGATATTGCCGCGGAATCCATCCAGGACACTCCCTATACAGCCGCCGTCTTTTTCCAGGGTCATTTACTCTGGTCTTCTTCTGATGCAGTCATGGAAAACTGGGATGAGGGAAAGACCATCGGGGAAAATGAGGAACTTCTGCTACCTGGCACCGCTTCCTACTCCTCCTATTCCACCTTTGACACCAAATGTTCTTTCTACGTGCCAAAGAAAGATATTTTAACCTCCGTCGGGACCTCCCTGTTCCAGTGGCTCATTGTCTGGATCGGCGCGGCTGCCACCGCTTTCGTCATTTCCATCATCTACAGCATTCTCATGCTGCGGCCGGTGGATGCGATCATGAGAAAAATCGGCATTAACCCTTATACTGAGACGCCGGGAGTCCGGGAAGATGAATTTACTCTCATCGGCACCGCCCTCGATAACATGAACGCCCAGCTGTCGGACATCAGCACCGTCATGCA
>CAUEKH010000059.1 GCA_959018155.1 uncultured Hungatella sp. | reverse complement strand
TCTACTGTAGCCGGGGAGCGAGGGGCTGCCGATGCAGAGCGCGATATCCGCGGTGTGGCTGTCAAGTTCTATACCGATGAAGGCAACTGGGATTTGGTCGGCAACAATACGCCAACCTTCTTCCTGCGCGACGTACATAATTTCCCTGATTTAAACAGAGCTGTCAAGCGGGATCCGAGAACGGGGATGCGTTCGGCACAGAATAACTGGGATTTCTGGACCCTGCTGCCGGAGACATTTCACCAGACGACCGTAGTCATGTCGGACCGCGGCATTCCGGCCTCCTTCCGCCATATGCACTTCTACGGGGAACACACCTTCAGCCTTTATAACGAGAAGAATGAACGGGTGTGGTGTAAATTCCATTTTAAAACGCTGCAGGGCATTAAGAACTTAACGGATGAGGAAGCAGAAGCGCTCATCGCCAAGGACAGAGAAAGCCATGGACGTGATTTATACAATGCCATTGAGATGGGGGACTATCCGCGCTGGAAGATGTACGTGCAGATTATGACAGAGGAACAGGCAAAGAACCACTACGAGAACCCCTTCGATATCACGAAGATCTGGCATCACTCCGAATTCCCGCTTCATGAAGTGGGGATCCTGGAACTGAACCGCAATCCGGAAAATTACTTTGCAGAAGTGGAACAGGCCGCATTTACCCCGGCTCACGTGGTTCCGGGTATTGGCTTCTCGCCTGACAAGTTCCTTCAGGGGCGGCTCTTCGTCTACGGCGACGCCCAGCGTTACCGTCTCGGCGTCAACTACAACCAGATTCCGGTCAACCGGCCAAAGGTCGAAGTCCACGATTACCACCGCGACGGATTAATGCGCACCGACGGCAACTACGGCGGCGCTCCGGCCTACAGCCCCAACAGCATGGGCGAGTGGGCGGCACAGCCGGATGTGATGGAACCGGCGCTGGATTTAGACGGCGCCATGTACGCCTACGATCCCAAGGACGATCCGACTGACGACTGCTTCTTAGCCGGCGGCAATCTCTGGAGAGTCTTAACAGAGGACAAGAAGGAACTCTTAATCAGCAATACGGCGCGCAATATCGCACCAGTCACCGAGAATATCAAGTACCGCCATGCGGTTCACTGCTACTGGGCCGATCCGGAATACGGAACCAAGATGACGGAAGCCCTGGGACTCAATATGGACCGTGTGATGGAACTGGCAAAGGGAAACCAGGAGTCACTGATTAAGGCAACACTGTAAATGTGTACCGCATACAACAACCCGGGAATTAAGCCATTTCGTTGAGATGGCTGACAGAGCGGCTGTGAAAGCGATTGATTTCGCTTTCACAGCCGTTCCTGATCCAGGTGGTGAGTGACACTCTGATTGGCTTCTTTATACCGGATGTCCCTCCTGCTTCTGAATAAATTCCCGAAGGACTTCCAGCCCCTGGCACAGCTGCTGGTCGCTTTCGGCAGAACTGGTGGCCACTCTCACAGCATTGGCCTTGCTCTTGTTCCCCACATAGAACCGTTCCGCTCCAAATATGCTGACCCCTCTGGCGGAAAGTTCAGCCTCGCACAGCTTCCCTGTAAGATGGGGCGGAAGTTCCAGCCATTGATAGTAGGACTCCATCCGAAGATTGCTGTCAGGAAACCAGGAGGCATAAATCTTATTTCGCGCGGCAGCCGCAGCCCGTTTCTTTCGAATTATTTTCAGGGCCAGCCCGCTTCGGATAATTTCAGCAGCTATTTCCATATTGAGAGACGATATCTTTAAATTCTGGCTGAACATTCCCAGTTCCAGGGGATTGATATATTGCTGAGGCACATATAAGTATGCAATCCTGAGCCCTGGACAGAGAGGTTTTGACAGCCCGCTGATATAGATACACTGTTCCGGTGCTTCCAGCGTAAGGGGGCTATAGACCGGCTCCAGTAATGAGGCATAATTGTCATCCTCAACTGCAATCAACTTCCTTTTCTTTATAATCTGTGCAATCTCCCGCCTTCGCCCGGCAGAAAACGCGATATTCGTTGGATTTCCGCCTGCCGGCATCATATAAATCCCCTTCACCTTACTGAGGGCGCAGGCAATTTCCAGTTCCTCCGGGCGCATCCCGAATTCGTCATGCTCAATGGGGATCAGCTGCAGATAAAGCTGGTTCGCCAGACTGATAAAATTAGGATATGTGTAGGTATCCACGGCAATGCGGTCCCCCGCTTCAAATAAGGTGGTAAAGATAGTGGCAAGGGCGTTTTGTGCTCCGGCCGCAATGATGGTATTGTGCTCGTCTGCATCCAGGCCAAACCGCTGCAGCCACCGGGAAGCCGCCAGAATCTGCCCCTTATCTCCCAGCGGGTGGGAATACTCAAACAGCTGCTCCGAATAAGGCCTCTTTAAAATCTCCATCGTCAGATCCCGGACCATGGCATTCGACTCATAAAATGGGTGGATAGCCGCCAGCTCAATCCTGGGGCCGGAGTTCTTTTCCACGGTTGAAGTGGGAACATTTGCATAAGGAGTTACATACGTTCCTCTTCCCGTGGAGGCATGAATCAGCCCCCGCAGTTCGCAAAGTCTGTACGCTTTTGTGATAGTACTTAAATTCAGGTCCAAAAAGTCGGCCAGTTCCCTCTGAGGTGGAAGCTTTGTGTGGGCGGCCAGTTTTCCACTCTTTATATCCTGCTCCAACAAATCAGCCAGACTGTAATAGATCGGATAGGCTAACTTCTCTTTGTCCGGCTTCCAGGACATGGGGTAATCTTTAAATGAATTAATTGGCATCCTGCTCTCCTTCTGTTCTATGGCTGTATGGGAATAACGGTATCTGATGGCGCAGGCAAAACCGGAACCGTTATCTGGTTTTCCCCACTCTCATCTGGAGACTGGGGAGAGTGGTTTCCTGGCTGCCGTCCGATCCCCTCCGTCTGAGACGGGCTGCCTCCCGGCGTCGAACTTCCCGAAGGTATTTTTGCGCTAATGGAGGTCCCCGTTCCGGAGGGGACTTTTGCGCTGGATGGACTTTTCGCGCCGGTTGGGCTTTCCACACCGGATGGGCTTTCCGCTCCGGTTGGACTTTCCGCGCCGGTTGGCTTTTCTACACCGGATAGACTTTTCACACCATATGGGTTTTCTGCGCCAGATGGACTTTCTGCACCGGATAGACTTTCTATGCCGGTTGGACTTTCTACACCGGTTGGACTTTCCTCGCCGGTTGGACTTTCCTCGCCAGATGGGCTTTCCGCGCCAGTTGGACTTTCCACGCCGGTTGGAGATTCCGCGCCGGTTGAACTTTCCACGCCAGTTGGGCTTTCCGCGCCAGTTGGACTTTTCACGCCGGTTGGGCTTTCCACTCCAGATGGGGATTCCTCGCCAGTTGGACTTTTTACACCTGATGGACTTTCTCCGCCAGTTGGAATTACCGCGCCAGATGGGCTTTCCTCACCAGATGGGGATTCCTTGCCGGTTGGACTTTTTACACCGGATGGGCTTTCCGCTCCAGTTGGTCTTTTTGCGCCGGTTGGACTTTCTACACCCGATGGACTTTCCACACCGGTTGGACTTTCTACCGCTGTATGTGCCTCCTTCCCCGAAGTTCCCTCCTTCCCGGTCGATGAAGGCTTCTCATAGGAAGATGTTTTTCCTCCAGGTAAAGAACTCGTTTTCTTACTCTCCGTTCCTTCCAGATGGTAGCACAGCACTGGCATGTGAGCCTCAATGTTTTCGTATATTATCTTTGCCACCGCCGGTGGCAGATTCACGCAGCCATGGGAACCGTTCTTTTTATAAATGGTACCTCCGAAGCTGGAACGCCAATAGCCATCGTGCATCCCGATATTACCATTAAACGGCATCCAATAGCTGACCGGAGTATTGTAGTTTTTTCCCCTCAAGACGGCATTGCGCTGCTTGTATGTCAACTCATACGCCCCGGCCGGGGTACTCCAGCCTTTAGACTCATTTCCGGACACAAAATCCGATTCCACCAGCAGCTTCCCCTCTTTATAAAAGAACAGGTGCTGAGCCGTAAGATTTATTTCTACATAAGTATTTCCATAATCAGGTGCTTCGTAACTGGCCGCTTTCTGCGCATAGACTGGCACACGCTCCTGGCTTACACCGGACTCTATGATTTCCACCAGTGCATCGGTTTCCGCTTTCTTGTCAATCAGCCAGCCGTAGTTACCTTTTGTGATATTCACAAAAGGCCCATAGGACGTCTTAAACCTTTTTGTACAATAGGCTGTATTATACTTTTTGGAAAGGGCCTGTACAAACTCCTCCACTTTTGTTCGGTCTACCGTAACCGCTTCGCTGCCAGTATCTTCATAGACGGGACCTTCCTCTTTACGGTTTCCGGCCGGGACAGTTTCGGCCATGCCGACTCCTTCTGTATTTCCTTTGTTCCCGCTATTCTCTCCAGTTGGTTTCAGCCATTGGCAGATTTCCGAGCCTTCTAATATCTCGGTCTTATCTCCAAACCGATACACCACCGTCATATCCGCATATTTTTTACGCGCTTCCCACTGCCTTATAAGGCCCGGGTCCTGTTCCTGGAGGTGCGGCTCCCTGTATAAGGAGAGTAATTCCAGGGAAATCCTGTCCTCCAGACCCAAAACCGCTTTCCGGATTTCCTCCAAAAGCCTTTCAGGAACCGGTGCATTTCCCTGTATTTCCTTTATAATCTGCAGGCCGCTCCCTTCCACATAATCTAAGTGTGCATCCACCGGCTCCTCTATCTGTTCCGGATCCATACAGTCCAAAGCCTCCACCGCCCTTTTCAGCCTGTCTTTATCGTATTCCACCTGATAGCCTGACGGAAATGCCGTACCATTTATCAACCGCAGCCCCCACAATAAGGGATTTTGCTCCTGCAGGATTCTCTCCATGGTTCCGTCGAAAACAGGATGCAAATCCATTTCCTGACCGCTTATCCGTTCTTCCCTTCCTCCCCGTTCCTCTAAGACCAGTTGGTATTGACGGACATCTTCGGTGATTCTGGAAGTCGCCTCTGTAATCGTCAGCCCTGACACAGAAATACCGCCCACCATCGTATTCGGTAAAAATTTATCCCTATAGTTCAGGCCAATGGACAGATAGACTGCCGCAGCTGCCACTAAAAACCCCGTGGATACACGCCTGATCAGCCTCTTTCTTTTACGCCTTCTGCGCCGTTTTACAGCTTCAGCCCTCAGATTCATCCGCTCGTTCATGGAAAAATCCGCCTCCTTGTTTCAACCAGTCTTTATAACAATGCAATCTTATCGGTATTATAGCATCAACTCTGCGCATCAGAAACAGGAGAATTATATGGCAGACAATTTTTATAGAAAGAATGGAAAATCCCTCGAAACAGGGTTGTTGAAGATAGAGATGTTTAGAAATTGACTGGGGATGCTGCAGAAGCAGATGAATCATCCGCCTTACAGCATCCCCTTTATTTTGTTATGCTTTTATTCCGTTATGCTTTTATTCTGTTATGCTTTTATCCTGCCTGCAATGATTCTTCTGATTTCAGCCTGATCCACATTTAAAGCTGCCGCCAGTTCCCGGAACAGAAAATCCTCGGCCGCCCTCAAATATGTATCGTCTCTGGCTGTGTACCGTTTTCCCTCCGACAAACGCCTCTGATTCTTTAAGTAAATGGTTTTGATAATGCGGCTCCAGCCATCGCAGTCATTTTTCTGCATGATTTCCTTATATGCCTGTTCTCTCTTCTTCTCGTCTGCCGCCTCAATCATCGCCTGTTTCGGGATTCCGTCAATCAGTTCCCATGCCTCTTCCTCAGTCATCGCCTTGCGCATAGAAGTTTTAGCATTGTCCACCGGCGTATATATCTTATTATTCTGTGAGTATAATGGCTCCAGCGTATAATAGATTTTATCTTTATCCACCGCATCCATGTTCAGTTTTCCTACTGCCTTTACTTCACAGATTCCATGGTTACCGTATACAACATGATCTTTTACCTGAAACATAACTGCCTCCTTTGAAACGTGACTCAAAGTAACAAATACTATTTTGGAAAACAAAAAAGGTGCCCGAGAACGGTAAGCATTCCGGAGCACCAGTCTTGATTTACTTATAGTATAACATACTTTTCGGGAAATGTCAGTGTTTTAACGAAATTTCCAATAAAAGGTCCGACATCTAAGGTTTCACAATCACAATTCCCTTCGATCTCTCCCACTTCAGACTGTCAAGAAAGATTCCGACCGCCTCATCCTCTTCTGCGCAGATGATCCGTTCGTCAATGCGATCCTCATCATCGTAGTTTACGATACAGAACGTTCTGAGAACGCGGTACATTTCCCGAATCAGTTTTATCAGGCTGTGTTCTTCCGGCTGGAAATTCTCGCGATTTCCGGTATTTTCCAGGTCTGATAAATTTGAACCAATCAGGTATACCACACGAAAGTTTTCATTGTGGCGGCCCGGAAAGGACAGATTTCCCAAAAGGCGGTTTATATGGCGTGGACTTTCGGTTTCTTCAAATAATAAGTCCGGGCTGTATCGGTATCTCCTGGGGTCCCTGGATAAGACCTGGCCGCCCCATTCCACCGTCTGCTCAATAAAAGGCATTTGGGGAAACTCCGAATCCGGTATCAAAAGTTCCAGTTCATGATACATATGAAATGCCGGGACGGGAGACGTCCGGCTTCCCCCTTTCTGTCACAGCAAAATGATTTTGCTGCTCATGCCTTCATTATAAGCGAATGCACAGCCTGCTGCAAGGCAGAAATACGCTTTATGCTTTCCAGCCATCCGGAAGATATTTTTCAGTATTCTTTATCATTTCCTTTAAAAGCTTCCGGCCGTCATTTTCTGTGATTCTCCCCTTCACCAGCGGATCGTTCATAAATGCCTCAAACAGCAGCTCAAAGTCAGGGTGCAGAGCTGCCTTTAACACCTTCTGGTGGTTTTCCACATGGGGAGTGATCAGTTTTACAATCTCCTCTGACATATTTCCGGCAAATACTGGCTGAATCGTGCCCTGGTAAAAGACGGCATTCGTCTCCACCACGGCTGTCTTTGGGAGATTGCCAATCTGTCCGTGAGTATTGGGGATGTTGACGTTACTTACCACGCGTTTTAAGCCGCAGAGCGCTTTGATCAGCTGGATTCCCTCTTCCCCGGTGGCCGTAAGTTCCAGTTCCTCTTCCCCGGCAGCGAGGCGTTTTGCCTGGGCGTTCTTCTCCGCCTGCCGCTCTTTTCTCCATGCTACCGTAGTCAGGGCGAACTTCCATGCTTTTACCTGTTCCGGATCTCTCAAATAATCTTCTCCTGGCATGAATTCTGCTAAATGGCGATCGCCAGCCGCGGCGATGGCTCCGTAGCGGAGGAAGAGATCCATTTTCACACGATGAGCGCAGTTAAATGTTCCGTTCATCCAGTTCCGGTCCGGATCGTTATAACCTTCCTCGAAATTCTCCTCAATAAACCTGCGGTAAATGGGAAATAAATCCACGCCGCGGCATGACGCTTTATCAAACCAGGTAAAATGGTTGATTCCCTGGACGTTGACAATCACTTCGTCACGCTCAACTCCGGTATCGCCCGTCATAAGCTGATAGATGTCCCTCAGAATTTTCTGGGTGCCAAACACTTCATGACAGCAGCCAAATGCCTTGATTTCCGGGAACACCTCATACAGTGTCTGGACACAGAGCGTCATGGGGTTCGTATAGTTGATTACAATGGCCTCCGGACAGTAATCGCGGATGGCCTCCGCAAATCCTTTGAAGATGGGGATGGTCCGCAGCGCCCGCAGCATCCCGCCAGGACCTGCCGTATCTCCTACAGACTGCCAGATTCCATACTGCTCCGGCAGATGGACATCGGATTCCATCTCGTCAAATGTGGCAGGAAGGATGGAAATAACCACAAAGTCCGCACCGGTCAGCGCTTCTTTTAAATCTTCTTTCGTCTCAAAACGCCAGCTTCCCTTCACGTCATCTCTCCGGAATAAGCGGTTTCCAATCTCCTCATTCATGCGGGCTGCCGCTGCGTCGATATCGTATAAGGTGATTGTACCCGCGATTTTATCCTCCATAGCCAAATCCCGCATAAATGTCCAGGCCCAGCCGTGGCTGCCGCCTCCTATGTAAGCGATTTTAATGTCTTTGCAGACTCCATTTTCCATTCTCATGGCAAATTCCTCCTGAAATT
Source organism: uncultured Hungatella sp. (assembly GCA_959018155.1). Classification (GTDB taxonomy): domain Bacteria; phylum Bacillota; class Clostridia; order Lachnospirales; family Lachnospiraceae; genus Hungatella. Next base: position 2,246 of record CAUEKH010000059.1, on the reverse strand, counting down.
TGAATGTTTTTATTTTCTGTTGTTACAGTTATGTTTTCTCTAAATGACTCCCGCCTCTACCTCCAACTCAATCACCTCTGTCCCTGTCAGCTCCCTGCTTCTCTCATCCGGCCCGTGGGTGCCGACCCAGAGCGTATACGTATTTCCGTCGGATATCCGCTCACCAGCTTCATTTACCACCGTAAATGTCCCTCCCCACAAGGGAACCTCTATTCTTTTCTTCTCCCCCGGATCCAGCTTCACCTTCACAAATCCGCAGAGCGCGCAGTTTCTGACCTCCAGCGGAGATGTTTTATTTTTCCGGTATACGGTAATGACCTCCTTAACCGGCCTGTCCGACACATTTTGAGCAGTACAGATGACAGAATGGGACTCCCGGTTCCAGAACGCATCGCGCATCACAGTTTTGCCGTAAGTAAGTCCATAGCCGAACGGATATAAAACGCCATTTTCTACATAGCGGTAAGTCCTGTTCTTCATCGAGTAATCAGTAAATTCCGGCATCTGGTAATCGCTTCCGTAAAATGTCACCGGAAGTTTTCCTGACGGTTCTTCTTCCCCAAAAACAATCCTGGCCAGCGCCAGACCGCCCACCGCGCCGGTATACCACGTCTGAAGGACCGCTGCCGCACGCCCCTCGTAAGCGCTTAAATCCATGGCGCTTCCGGTCATGCAGCATAAAATGACGGGAGTACCGGCTGAAAGCAGGGCCTCTGCCAGAAGCCTCTGGGGCTCCGGAAGCAGTAAATCTTCCTTGTCGCCGCCAATACACTCCCCCGTACTGATATGGTGGGCTTCCCCCTCATATCTCTCATCCAGCCCGACGCACAGGAGAACCACATCCGACCGCTCAGCGACGGCGACGGCTTCGGCCAGTCTGTCGCCCGGCATGGCAAGCCGCTCTTCCCGATCTCCCACCAGACTGCATCCGCTGGAATAGAAGACTCTGGTGTCCTCTGACACTACCCATTTGATTCCCTCCAGAACCGTGATATAGTGTGACGCGGTTCCGTGGTAATTGCCCTGAAGGACCACGCTGGAATCCGCGTTTGGCCCTATGACTGCGATTTTCCCGATTTTTTCCTTATCCAGTGGAAGAACTCCGTTGTTCTTTAAGAGGACTATGGACTCTGACGCGGCGCAGAGATTCACCATTTCCGCCTCTTTCGTATCCACATCGTCATACGACAAATCGTCCCACGGAGTCTTTTGGCCCAGGCCGAGCAGAAATCTCGTTGTCATCGCCCTGACACATGATTCTCTCACCGTCTCCGGTTGAACAAGCCCTTCCTTTAGCGCCTCCGGCAAATGTTCATAACAGTTCCCACAGTTGACATCACAGCCCGCATTCAGCGCCATAGCCGCCGATTCCACAGGCGCCGCCGTCACCATATGGTGTTCATGGAAATCTCTCCCCGCCCAGCAGTCAGAGACATAGTACCCTTCAAATCCCCACTGCCCCCTCAAAATATCCTTCATCAGATAGCGGTTGGCACAGAGAGGCTGGCCGTCAAAGCTGCTGTAGCCGCCCATCACTCCCTCCACGCGGGCCTTTTTCACACAGTATTCAAACGCGGGAAGGTACGTTTCCCACAGTTCCTTTCTGCTGACCCTAGCATCGAATTCGTGCCTTAACGCCTCCGGGCCTGAATGGACCGCAAAATGCTTGACACAGGCCGCGGCTTTTAAGAATTCTTCGTTCTCTCCCTGAATCCCTTCGATAAATGCGGCTCCCATAACCCCGGTCAAATACGGATCCTCCCCAAACGTCTCATGGCCTCTTCCCCATCTGGGATCGCGGAAAATGTTGATGTTGGGGGACCAGTAAGTCAGCCCTTTATAAATCCCCCTGTCGCCTTTCCGGGAGTATTCATTGTACTTTGCCCTTCCTTCTGTGGAAATGATTTCGGCAATTTCTTTTATCAGTTTCTCGTCAAAGGTTGCAGCCAGAGCGATGGGCACCGGAAATACGGTGGCCGTACCGGCCCGCGCCACACCGTGCAGCGCCTCGTTCCACCAGTTATATGCCGGAATTCCCAGCCGTTTAATTCCGGGGGAATTGTGGTTGAGAAGCCAGGTCTGCTCTTCTGTGGACAACTGGCTGACGAGTTCCACGGCTTTTTTCCGTGCGAGTTCTCTTGCGGTTCCTCTTAAAGAGGGGTTTAAATTTTCCATGCGCTCCATCTTTATCGTACTCTTTTCGTGTTCTTTATCATGCTTCTTTTTTACTCCGCCATTCATTTCTC
>CAUEKH010000058.1 GCA_959018155.1 uncultured Hungatella sp. | reverse complement strand
TGGGAGGCATCTCCGATATGCCGCTGCTTGACAGAGAGAAACTGTCCCGTGTTCATCAGGGAGAGAAAAATGGCGGCATGGTACTGGTCGGTTCCCATACGTCCAAGACGACAAACCAGCTGAAAGAACTGGAAAAATTGCCGGGCCTTCACTTTATGGAAATCAACACGGACCTTGTCCTGAAAGAAGGCGCGCTAGAGGCAGAGATTGACCGCCTGCTTCCAATCTGCGACGGGCTTATCCGGGAAGGCAGAACCGTGGTGGCCTACACGAAGAGAACGCTTCTGGAGGTTGCGGGAGACACGGAGGAAGAGGCGCTGGCCCGCTCTGCGAAAATATCGGATGCTGTCCAGTCCCTGGCAGGCCGTCTCACCGCACCTCCGGCCTTTGTGGTGGCAAAGGGGGGAATCACCTCCAGCGACGTTGGAACCAAGGCTCTGAAGGTAAAACGAGCCAGGGTGATGGGCCAGATTTGCCCGGGAATTCCTGTGTGGGAGACGGGAGAAGAGAGTACATTTCCCGGAATTCCTTACGTGATTTTCCCGGGAAATGTAGGCGAACGGGAGACGCTGTTGGAAGCGGTAGAGAAACTGACTGAACCCGGGAAACGTTGACTGGAAACGGAAGGAAACCGACCGGAAAGGGAAAGAAACTGACCGGAACCGGAAATGACTGACTGAATCCAGAGTGGAACAGATGCCGTAAAAACGGCGGATTGGAGAAAAAATGAAAATAGGATTAGTTTATACCAGCACCACGCCGGAGCTGATCTCGGTAGTGGAAAATGAAGTAAAAAAACAGATTGGGGAGGAAGCCGAGTTAATCAGCAGAGAGGACCCCACGATTCTGGCCGATATCCGCGAGGCCGGATATGTGACCGCAGCCCCTGCGGCCCGCCTGGTGAAGCTTTATATGGATGTGGTGGAGGAAGGCGCGGACGCCGTCTTAAATCTCTGCTCTTCTGTGGGCGAGGCGGCGGACGCCGTACAGGATTTAGCCCGCTATTTAGGTGTTCCTATCGTGCGCGTGGACGAGGAAATGTGTCGCGAGGCAGTCCGCCTCGGCCGAAAAATCGCGATCATGGCAACTCTCCCCACCACGATGGAACCCACCAGAAATACGGTGCTTCGCGTGGCCAGAGAAATGGGAAAGCACGTAGAACTTGTGGAAGTGCTGATAGACGGCGGATTTGGCCTTGATCAGGAACAGTTTAAGGAACTGATGGCCAGGAAGGCGAAGGAAGTGGCAGATGCGGTGGATGTCCTGCTGTTTGCCCAGGGTTCTATGGCTTACTGTGAAGAATATATCGCCGGACTTTATCAGAAACCGGTTCTTTCAAGCCCAAGGTTTGGAGCGGCGGCGTTGAAGGCGGCGCTGATCGGAAAGGGGCTGTGCGGCTCTGACACTTCATGGAAAGAAGGCAGTTGCCGCAGGGAAGACGGTCGGAACGGGGAGGTCCAATCATGAGAAAAGTCGTGATTTCGGTTGCACCGGTATCGGCTCTTACCCGCACCATTGACGCAGAGAAAATCGCTGATGATGTGATTGCGTGCAGCAGGGCCGGGGCCGCCATGGTCCATCTCCATGTGAGGGACAAAAATGGCCGCCTGACTCCCGATTTAACTGTGCTGAAGGAACTTGTGGATCGGATCAGGGCAGAATCCGATATCATCATTCAGGCCTCCACAGGCGGCGTCTCCAACTTAACGATAGAAGAACGGTGCGCCCCTTTGGCAGCCTCCTGGGTGGAAGCCTCCTCTTTAAACGTCGGTTCCGTCAATTTAGGGCAGGATGTCTATCAGAATCCAATCAGAGATGTGGAATACTGCGTATCTGAGATTAAAAAGTACGGGAAGGTGCCGGAGATCGAGGTGTTTGAACTGGGAATGATCAAGACTGCAAAAGATCTGGCCGAAAAGTTTGCGCTTCCCCTTCCTGTGGTGTTCAGCGTCGTTTTAGGCCATATTGGCGCAGCGCCAGCCACTGTCAGGACATTAAAGGCGATGGTCGGAGGAATTGAAGAATTTTTCGGTGAAAATGAGGCTATCTGGGGAATCACCCACGCCCACCGCCGCGATTTTGAAATCATGGAAGCCGCCATTGATTTGGGCGCGTCCACGGTGAGAATCGGTTTTGAGGACAGCGATTATCTCTCCCCTGATGTGAGGACTGAGAAAAATCTTCCGCTGGTGGAGGCGGTGAGAGAAATCTTAAAGAAACACGGAACTGATGCGGCGACAGCGGATGAAGCAAGAAAGATGCTTGGTATTCATCGCTGATTAAAAATAAAGGTGCATTTATGAAAAAAGCTGATAAAATATATTTTGGTGGCGATTATAATCCGGACCAGTGGGATGAGAAGACCATAGATGAGGATATGCGCCTTTTTAAAAAAGCAGGTATCAACTTACTGACGCTCCCGGTGTTTTCCTGGGCAAAGTTAGAGCCGGATGAGGGGGTCTACGATTTTGAGTGGCTCGATGGGATTGTGGATAAAATCTGGAGCCATGGGATTTCGGTCTGTCTGGCTACGCCGACCACGGCCCAGCCGGCCTGGCTTTCCACGCGGTACCCGGAAGTGCTGCCGGTAGATCGGGCCGGGAGAAAGCGGACCCATGGGATGCGGGTATTTTTCTGTGTCAACAGTTTAAAGTACAGAGAGAGGGCGGCGGCAATTGCAGAAGAGATGGCAAAACGGTACGCCCACCATCCGGCTCTTGCCATGTGGCACGTCTCCAATGAATACGGTACCTACTGCTACTGTCCGACGTGTCAGGCCAGATTCCGCCTCTGGCTGCGGAAACGGTATGGCACGATTGACAACTTAAATCTCCGGTGGCACACTTCGTTCTGGGGCAGAACAGTCACTTGTTTTGAAGAAATCACGCTTCCCACGGAACTGAATGACGATTACCGGTTTAATCCGGCCATTGAACTGGACTACATGCGTTTCGTCACGGATTCCACGTCAGAATGTTTCTTAAATGAGGCCCGTGTACTGAAAAAATACAACCCGGACATCCCCGTGCAGACCAATATGTCCGGTTATATTAAGAAGCTGGATCAGTTTACCATGACGAAGTACCTGGATCTGGTGGGCTGGGACAATTACCCACACCCGGATGATCCGCCTTATTTTGTGGCGATGAAGCACGATATTATGAGAGGGCTGAAAGGCGGGCAATCCTTCGTCCTCACGGAACAGTCCCCCAACCAGCAGAACTGGCAGCCCTACAACCGGTTAAAACGGCCCGGGGAGGTCAGAAGGCTTTCGTATCAGGCTCTGGCCCACGGAGCGGACACGTGCCTCTTCTTCCAGATGCGCCAGTCCATCGCGGGCCAGGAAAAATTCCATGGCGCGGTCATCAGCCATTCCGGCAGAGAGGATACGAGGGTATTTAAAGAGTGCGCGGTGCTGGGAAAAGAACTCCATGACCTTGGAACGGTTTTCCTTCAGGGACGGACGCCTGCGAAAGCGGGGATCCTTTTCGACTGGAATAACTGGTGGGCGCTGGAACTTTCCAGCGGGCCGAGTAAGGATCTGGACTATTTAAAGACGGTTTCTCTCTACTATGAGCCGCTGTACCGCCAGAATATTCCGGTAGATTTTCTGCCCTTTGAGACGGAACCGGAAAAACTGGAGGAGTACGATCTGCTGCTGGCCCCGATGGCCTACATGATGAAGGAAGGGCTTTCTGAAGGTCTTGAGCGTTTCGTAAATGGAGGCGGAATCCTGGTCGCGACAGTGATGTCGGGAATTGCCGATGAAAATGACCGCTGCATTTTCGGCGCTTATCCCGGGAAACTGCGAAATCTGCTTGGCATCTGGGTGGAAGAGACGGATGCGCTTCGCCCTTACGAGACGAACCGGATGAAAATCAGGAAGACGGGCCTGGTGCAGAAAGAGGAATACGGCTGCGGTTTTCTCTGTGACATCATCCACCCGGAACCGGAGACGGAGACGGTGGCGGAATATCTGGAGGATTTCTATGCCGGAACCCCGTGCGTCACCAGGCACCGGTTTGGAGCTGGCTGCGCCTACTATATCGGCACTCAGCCGGAACAGGATTTTCTCGACGAACTGTTGGAACGTATCTGCAGAGAAAGGCAGATAAAGCCGGTTTACCGTTCTTCTGCCGGAGTGGAGGTAACAAGGCGGGTTTCCGAAGCGGGGGAGACCATTTTCATGATGAATCATGGGCGGGAAGCGGGCCGGGTGGAACTGGGGGAAGACCGGCTGGTACCGTTAATTGGCGGAGAATACTCTGAAAGAAGTGAAGGCCAGCGACCTGACAGGGCAGAGCGATCAGGCAGACCAGAGCAGCCTTGCAAAGCGGAATTGACAGGAACCATTTCCATTGCGCCGGGAGACGTGATTGTGGCGAAAATTGAATCGACAGGGCAGGAAGTGCCCGAATTAACAGGAGGAAGTATCTCATGAGAATCTATGATTTAAAAACGAATTATCAGGAAAATCCCATCGGAATTGAGCTGTCAGCCGTCACATTTTCCTGGAAGGTGGACGGGGCTGAGGGAAAATTCCAGAAATCGGCCAGGCTCTTAATCAGCCGCGATTAGGCATTTGAGGAGCCCGTCTATGACAGCGGCGAGGCGGATTTGAATTCCTGCGCTTTTACCCCGGATGTCCGGTTATCCCCGGCCTGCTGCTATTACTGGAAGGTGGCCGTGACAGACGAAACGGGTGTGAGAGCGGAGAGTGAGCCGGCCTCCTTTGAGGGGGGACACCCGGAGGAGGAGTGGCACGGTTCCTGGATTAAGGCGCCGTTCGTTCAGGAAATCCATCCGGTATTTCGTAAGACATTTACCTTAAGCGGGGAGGAGTATGGCGCGCTTGACCACGTCCGCCTCTACCTGTGCGGGCTTGGCGTCTACGAGGTCTATATCAACGGAGAAAAAGCGGGAGACGAATACTTAAGCCCCTGTTTCACCGATTACCGGTACTGGATCCAGTATCAGACATACGATGTGAAACCGCTTTTGAAGGCCGGAGAAAACCAGGTGGATATCTATTTGGGCAACGGCTGGTATAAGGGACGTTTAGGCTATACCAACAAGGGGCAGCTGAGGGAATACTACGGCGACACCTTTCAGGCGCTGGCCGATTTATACCTCGTAAGCCGCAGCGGGGAGACGAAGGTGATTGGCACCGATGAGACGTGGCTTGCCTTAAAGTCCCCGGTTATCACCTCGGGAATCTACGACGGGGAAATGTACGACGCCCGCATGGAGCCGGCGCTTCGGTCTGTACCGGTAAGACAGATGCAGTACGCGGTTGCGGCAGCAGCCCCAAAAGCCCCTCTCACACCAATGACAGGAGTTCCGGTCAGAAAGCGTGAGGTTCTCCCTGTGAAAGAGATTATCACCACGTCAATCGGCGAGACGATCCTCGATTTTGGCCAGGAGATTACCGGCTGGGTTGCATTTCAGGCGAAAGCGCCAAATGGAAAACGGATTATCCTCCAGTACGGGGAGGTGCTTCAGGAAGGCAAATTCTACCGTGAAAATTTGAGAAGCGCGCAGGCGGAATATATTTTCATTTCCAACGGGGAAAAACAGTTTGCGAGGCCGCACTTTACGTTCTACGGTTTCCGTTATGTGAAGGTGACGGGAATGGAAGTGAAGGAAGAGAATATGGGCGATTTTGAGGCGTGGGCCTTATATTCCGACATCGAGGAAACCGGGTACATCACGACTTCCAATGAAAAAGTAAACCAGTTGATTTCCAACACAAAATGGAGCCAGAAGGACAACTTCCTCGACATTCCCACCGACTGTCCGCAGAGAGATGAGCGCCTTGGCTGGACGGGAGATGCCGAGATATTCAGCGGCGCGGCTTCCTACCATATGCAGACACCGTCATTTTTCAGGAAATACATGAAGGATATGGCCTTTGAGCAGCGGGAAAAGAATGGAGCGGTTCCGTATGTGGTGCCGGATATCTTAACTCTGGCCCGGGAAATGAACGCGGAGCCGGAATTTGACGTGGCCGAAGACTTGTGGGGCGAGGCAGGCGCAAGCGTCTGGGGAGACGCCGCCACCATCATTCCGTGGAACACGTACTTACACTATGGAAATAAAAAATGGCTGGAAGAACAGTACGACAACATGAAGCAGTGGATGGATTTCATCATCCACATGGATGAGACGCACTGCGGCGGGAAACGGCTGTGGACCTGCGGCTTCCACTTCGGCGACTGGCTCTCTCTCGACTGTGAGGGCGACAGCCGGGAAGGCGGCACCGACAAATACTTCGTGGCTTCCTCCTTTTACATGTATTCGGCAGAATTGACCGCAAAGGCGGCCGGAATCCTTGGAAAGGAAGCTGATGCCAGATATTATGGAAAGATTGCCGGTGAGGTCCGCCATGCAATCCGCGAAAAATACGTTTCGGGAAAGGGAAGGCTGACAATCAGCACCCAGACCGCTTACGCGCTCGGAATCTGGTTCCATTTATTTGAAGGAGAGGAACTGGAGGAAGCGGGGGAAGAACTCTGCCGGCTGCTTGAAAAGTACGGAAACCATCTGGCAACCGGATTTGTGGGAACGGCTTACCTCTGTCCGGCGCTGTCTGAGACGGGTCATGTCGAGGAGGCGTACCATCTTCTGTTAAATGAGGACTATCCGGGCTGGCTTTATGAGGTTAATTTGGGGGCTACTACCATCTGGGAGAGATGGAATTCCCTGCTGCCGGACGGTTCTATCAGCAGCACCGGCATGAACAGTTTAAATCACTATGCGTACGGAGTCATTTCCGAGTGGATTTACCGTTACGTCTGCGGCTTAAGCCACGTGGAGTCGGGAGTCGGCGGGAAACGGATGCGTTTTGCGCCGAAGGTGAGCCGGAAACTGGACTATGCGTACATGGATTACCACTCCACAGCCGGAGATTACAGGGCCGGATGGGAATGGAAGGGGGAGCGGATCAGGCTGACTCTCACCGTGCCATTTGACTGCTGTGTGGAAATGGCGCTGGAAGGAAAAATGGAAGATATTACAGTGAACGGAAAGCCGGTGGTAAACGGCAGGCTGCCAGAAGAGTGGTGTATGGGCAGTTATGAAATTGAAGGAAAAATGGCGGAAGGCTGATGGCTGATGAGCAGCCGGCGGCTTTCTCCCTGAAAAAGCGATTTTAATAAGGCGGGAGAGTGGAACAGGAGATGGAAGTTGTCCTGTTTCGCTCTCCTGTTTTTATCCTGCAGGACTGGATATGGATTCGCAGAAAACCGTGATAACATTTTCATTTGCAATAACTTTCATTTATGATATAATATCACACGGATGGTTCTGCCCAAATGGACAGAATCGGGCAGAAACCGCGAAAACATGCAGAAAAACCGTGGAATTTTCCATGAAACTGAGAAGCCGTACTGTCTTTGCGGACGGATAAACGGCAGCAACCAGAAAGATACCACAGAGAGAAATATATTACAGGGAGAATTGTACATGAACCATTCCTATAGGACATACGAAGATGCGTGCAAAAACGCACCGGAGGAGGAGAAGGCAAGGCAGCTTTATTTTATCGGGCTGTGCCGCGAACTTCTCGATGAAAAGAAGAAAAACGAAGAGAAAGAGCGCTTAACCTTTCATATTGAAACCTTTGGCTGCCAGATGAATGCCAGGGATTCTGAGAAGCTGGCCGGTATTTTAGAAGCGGTGGGATTTGAGGAGACGGATACGGAGAATGCGGATCTCGTTCTCTATAACACGTGTACGGTCAGAGATAACGCGAATCAGCGTGTCTACGGGCGGCTCGGTTATTTGAGCCGTTTAAAGCAGAAGAATCCGGGGATGATGATCGCCCTCTGCGGCTGCATGATGCAGGAAGAGACGGTGGTGGAGAAGATCAAAAAGAGCTACCGCTTTGTCGACATTATTTTCGGGACTCACAACATTTTTAAGCTGGCAGAACTCCTCTATCAGCGACTGTGTGAGACGGAGCAGTCGAAAAAGAAGATGGTCATTGATATCTGGGAGGGAACAGACAGCATCGTGGAGGAACTGCCGACGGAGCGGAAATATCCGTTCAAATCGGGAGTAAACATTATGTTTGGCTGTAATAATTTCTGCAGCTACTGTATCGTTCCGTATGTGCGCGGCAGGGAGAGAAGCCGCAGCCCAAAGGATATTATTGAAGAAATCAAAAAGCTGGTCGCGGACGGCGTGGTGGAAGTCATGCTGCTGGGTCAGAATGTCAATTCCTATGGAAAGACGCTTGAAAACCCGATTACCTTCGCTGAACTGCTGAGGGAGGTGGAGAAGATTGAGGGATTGGAGCGCATTCGTTTTATGACCTCCCATCCGAAGGATTTGTCGGATGAACTGATTGAGGTGATGAAGGAATCGAAGAAAATCTGCCACCATCTCCATCTGCCGCTGCAGTCGGGAAGCACGGCGATTTTAAAGGCGATGAACCGCAGATATACGAAAGAACAGTATTTAGAACTGGTGGAGAAGATTCGGAGGGCGGTTCCCGGTATCTCCTTAACGACTGATATTATTGTCGGATTTCCCGGGGAGACGGAGGAAGATTTTCTGGAGACGATGGATGTGGTGGAGCGGGTCCGCTTTGACAGCGCATTTACCTTCATCTATTCAAAACGGACCGGAACGCCTGCGGCTGCCATGGAAAATCAGATACCGGACGATGTGGTAAAGGATCGGTTTGACCGGCTGCTTCACAAGGTGCAGGAAATTTCGGCCGAGGTCTGCGGACGCGACGTCCACACAGTTTCGAAGGTGTTAGCAGAGGAACTGGATGATCATGTGGAAGGGTATTTAACCGGGCGCATGGACAATAACACGACGGTTCATTTTAAGGGGGATCCCGCTCTGATTGGAAAGATTGTGGATGTTTATCTCGATGAGTCGAAGGGATTTTACTACATGGGAACATTAGTGGAAGGAAACTGATTTTCCGGCATGAGAAGAGAAGAGCGGAAGGACAGAACTGATGTGACGGTAATCTGCGCGGGAAAGGTGCGGATTGCCGTCTGTATGACAGAAGAAGAGAGGAAAAAGACGTGGCTGGATTATCACCAATGATGACCCATTATCTGGAAACAAAGAAACAGTATCCGGACTGTATCCTGTTTTACAGGCTGGGTGACTTTTATGAAATGTTCTTTGAGGATGCACTGACCGTTTCCAAAGAACTGGAAATTACGCTGACCGGAAAAGAGTGCGGGATGGAGACGCGCGCGCCCATGTGCGGCGTCCCTTACCATGCGGTAGAGAACTATTTGAACCGCCTTGTGCAGAAGGGCTACAAGGTCGCCATCGCGGAACAGATGGAGGATCCGAAGCTTGCCAAGGGACTGGTAAAGAGAGAGGTTATCCGGGTTGTGACCCCCGGAACGATCACGAGCGCGCAGGCTCTCGATGAGACGAAGAATAACTATCTGATGGGAATTGTCTATATTGATGAGCGGTTCGGGATTGCCATATCCGACATCAGTACAGGAGATTTTTTAGTGACAGAGGTGGAATCGGAGCGGGAACTGACTGATGAAATCAACAAGTTTTCACCTTCCGAGATCATCTGCAACGACGCCTTCTATATGTCGGGCGTGGACACGGAGGAGTTGAAGGCACGCTATCATACCGTCATATCGGCGCTTGACAGTCATTTCTTTTCGGATGAGGGCTGCCGGCGCCTTTTAAAAGAGCATTTTAAAGTGGGATCTTTAGACGGGCTGGGGCTGGCCGACTACGATACCGGGGTGATTGCAGCAGGGGCTGTGATGGAGTACTTATATGAGACGCAGAAGAACAGTCTGGCTCATATTACCACGATCACGCCGTATTCGACGGGGCAGTTTATGATTATTGATACCTCTACCAGGCGCAATCTGGAACTTTTGGAGACGTTGCGGGAAAAGCAGAAGCGGGGGACGCTTCTGTGGGTACTCGATAAGACGAAGACGGCCATGGGGGCGAGACTGCTGCGCACCTGGATTGAGCAGCCGCTGATCCACAAATCTGAGATTATAAAGAGGCAGAACGCCATCGAAGAACTGAATATGAATTACATATCCAGAGAGGAGATCTGTGAGTATCTGAATCCAATTTACGATCTGGAGCGTCTGATCGGCCGAATCAGCTATAAGACAGCCAATCCTCGGGATTTGATTTCATTTAAAAATTCTCTGGGAATGCTTCCCTATATCAAAGATCTGCTTCATGAATTTACGGGCGACTTATTAAAGGAACTGTGGGAAGAACTGGATCCGTTAGAGGATGTGAAGGATTTAATCGAGCGCTCTATCATTGAGGAACCGCCGGTATCGGTCCGAGACGGCGGAATCATCAGGGAGGGCTACCATGAGGAGGCTGACAAGCTGCGTCAGGCGAAGACGGAAGGAAAGACGTGGCTTGCCGAACTGGAGTCGAGGGAGAGGGAAAAGACCGGCATCAAGAATCTGAAGATCAAGTACAACAAGGTGTTCGGCTACTATTTTGAGGTGACGAATTCTTTTAAGGATCTGGTGCCGGATTACTTTGT
>CAUEKH010000057.1 GCA_959018155.1 uncultured Hungatella sp. | reverse complement strand
CTTCCCACTTATTCTGCCAGCCCATGATTATGTGGCACTTTGTCAACAGACCCAAAATGTCTCGAAGTTCAGCAGCAGCTTGAGGCGGCGCAACTGGCCTATGACGAAGGACAGGCTGTGCTGGAACACTTGAACGCCCAATACGATGACATTATCTCTTGGGCTGATATGTACGACACCGCCAGCATGGAGGCAAAGAAAATGATCGTCAACTGCCTTATCAAGCGGGTGGAGGTCTACCGGGACTACAAGTTGCATATCGACTTTAACATTGACTTTGAGCAGTTCAGCATGGGCATGGACATCGTTGCCATCGCTGCATAAAGCAAAAACCCCACTTCCGAAGAAGTGAGGTTTTCGTTCACAATCTCTTGGTGATGGTGGAGATAAGCGGGATCGAACCGCTGACCTCTTGAATGCCATTCAAGCGCTCTCCCAGCTGAGCTATACCCCCAGATAAGAGAGATTGTGATGTTTAATTTTTATGTTCCCTGTACGGGGGTTGTTTACCGCTTCAACCGGGCTCCCAGCTGAGCTATACCCCCATGGCACATATTCTAGCATAGGTGGGAAAAAATTGCAACAAAAAATTCTAAACTTTTTTCGCGCAACTTTTTATCACGCAATTTTTTATTGCAGATTTTATACCACAGATTTTATACCGCAGTGAATCCCTTCGACGACAGGCAGGCTTCCACTGCCCAGATATCTTCCGCATGGAAAATCAGAATGGGCTTGTTGGAATCCCGGTTAAACGACAGATATAAGTAATCCACACTGATATTGCTCTCATAAAGCGCCAGCAAAAGATTATTTAAATTACCGACTTCATCTGCCACCTCAACCCCAATCACATCCGTAAGCCGGCATAAATAGCCTGCTTTCTCAAGTGCGGCAGCCGCCTTATCAGGTGCTGAAACCACCATACGGATAATCCCGTACTCCGCGCTGTCATTGGTGACAGAGCCTAAGATGTTGATCTCCTCTTCCTTGAGAATCCCAGTGACATGTTTAAAAGTTCCTTTTTTATTTTCTGCGTAGATTGATAATTGTTTCAGCATACTTTGCCCTCCTGATGATTTTCCAGCCAGTTCCTTCTAGCAGTTACGTAAGCGGCAGCTGCATTTAAAAAACAGTTTTCTTTATTCTACCAGCTGTTTTCTCAGAAGTCAACCCCGTCAAAGAACGTACGTTCGTTATTCTGTGACAATCAGGCGAAATGCAGAAAATTCATAGAAAAAATGTGACCATTTTGTATAAAGCGATTGTAATATTTTCTCTTTTCCTGTATAATAGAAAAATAACAAACTAATTATGAAAAGGGGTATGAGTATGTTAGAAACACTGAAGAAAAAAGTGGCCAAAAACGTCATGTGGCGTTTCATCATTGCGGCTGTAGTCGTTGTCGGAATCATTATTTACGGCGGCAAGTCGCTTCTGATGTTCTTCCAGGGCCCGCAGCCGCTTACTGCCGGCATGGATTATGAAGCGATTGAAGGCAGCTACGTAAGCTTCGACGCGAAGTATTTTATCGACGAGTATGTGCGCCAGACATCGAAAAACACGGAAACCAAGAAGGAAACACTGAAAAACATCAGCTATATCATTTACTTCGATGAAGACGGGTACTTCTTCGGGGCTGAACTTCCTTCTTCCAAAGAAGAGGAAATGAATCAGTATATCGACACCACCTGGAACTGGCTGGCCGGAGATATTGACGAGGTCACGGAAAGCAGACTGTTAAAGGGAACCTGGACGGAACTTTCCGGAAAACGTCTTCAGTACTTTGAAGAGCAGATAACGGATGATCTGGGTGAAGAGTATTTGGAGATTGCACTCCCCTACTACATTGACACCAACAGGATTGGAGAGCGCGACATGTTTGCCATCTACATCCTGCTGGCCGGCTTAGTCCTTGGTATTCTCTACATCCTTTATACTCTGATTCGCTTCTTAACCGGAAGTACACAGAAAAATATCAACAAATATTTATCGAAAAACAGCGATGTATCCATGGAGCAGATTGAATCGGATTTCGCCACCGCTACGAAGATTTCCAGTACCATCTGGATTGGAAAGCGCTGGACGTACCATGTCAATGGCCTCTCCGCTCAGATTTATGAGAACAAAAACCTGGTATGGGGATATTACTATCGCCGCACCGGCAAATACTCTGAAAGTTCTCTCCGCATTTACGACATCAACAGAAAGATGTTTACCTTAGGCGCAACAAAACAGGAAGCCATGGATGCTCTCGATGTCTATGACAAACAGCAGCCTCATATGGTGCTTGGTTACAAGAAGGAGCTTGAGAAAATGTTTACGAAGCAGTTCCAGGAATTCTTAAATCTCCGCTATAACCGGCCGGTGGATGAGATGGGCAATACGGAAGCAGATCCGTGGAACTACGGCGATCCGGGGGAATCATAAGGAATCATAAGAATATAAATTTTCTATTGCATTTCTTCCGGTCCGTGTTATAATACAGACAGAACATTTGAATACGAATGTCTTCAGGGCAGGGTGTAATTCCCGATCGGCGGTAAAGTCCGCGAGCATAGGATATGCAGAATTGGTGTGATTCCAATACCGACAGTATAGTCTGGATGAAAGAAGATGTGTTAAATAATGATAATACACCTGGAGGAATTTCCCGTTTTCTATGGAAACGTGAGAATCTTCCATTCATTTAACACCTGAAAGACACGTCTTTCAGGTGTTACTTTATTCAGCGGCAAGAACTGCAGATTCTGCCGCTTCCAGGAGGTATTACATATGAATATGACAGAAAAAACAAGCAAACTCACAATCATGGCCATGCTTTGCGCGCTGGCCTTCGTCTCTGTGGTGGCAATCAGGATTCCGCTGATTCCCATTGTGCCATTCTTAGAGTACGAGCCAAAGGACGTCATCATTTCCATCGGCGGCTTTCTCTTCGGCCCCATGGCGGCGGCCACCATCTCCGTCATCGTCTCCTTCGTGGAGCTGGTTACCATCAGCAGTACGGGAATCATCGGACTTATTATGAATATCCTGTCAACCGTGTCATTTGTCTGTCCCGCAGCGTATTTGTACAAGAGAAAACACACCATGTCAGGGGCCGTCATCGGCATGGTTTCCGGCACCCTGTTGATGACACTGGTGATGGTATTGTGGAACTACTTAATCACCCCGTTCTACATGGGATATCCGCGGGAGGCCGTCGCACAGCTTCTGCTGCCTGCATTCATTCCGTTTAACTTACTGAAAGGTGCTATCAATACCGCCCTCACACTGATTATTTATAAGCCTCTCGTCACTGCTTTAAGGAAAGCACACTTACTTGTGACCTCTTCCTCCAAAAATGCACCGGCCAATCCAAAGATGCTGACCCTTGGCGTGACACTGACCGGACTGCTGCTGTTAGTCACCTGTATCCTTACGATCCTCGTAATTCAGGGAAAATTTTAACTGGCAGCGCCAAGAAGAGTCGGGCTTTAAAGACTATCCGGTCCTGATTCTCAAAAATCTACCACATAAAACATAAAATGAGCAGGGATATCGCCACACAACTTATCTATGGCCGTTATCTCTGCTCATTTCTCTTATTCCTTTGCCGCCTGAGACATCGGTAACTCCGGCTGGTCTGCACCCTCTTCCACCTGTCTGATCACGATGAAGTCGGCTGTCACCGTCTGAATCCCTTCGCCATCGGCTCTCACATTCTTTTTAATCCGGTAGTGCCCCGATTCCAGACGGCCAAAAATCTCTTCCATATCCACCGTCAGCGCCTTGTAGGAACCGGCGCTCACCTGATAGGCAATGCTCTTCCATGCCATTTCGGGTTTCATGGGAACCTCGGCCATCTCCGTTCCTGTAATCTTCATCAGAGTAAAATCATTTCCAAAAAGGATCGGGACATCCGACTGGTTATTGATCTCCATCACCAGTCTCTGTTCAAAATCCATGTTGTCCGCCCTTCTGATATCGAGATAAACATCCGGCTCTGTCTCCGGCAGCCGGTTTGTCTCCACATCAGCCGGATTCTCTCCCACCCAGGCAGCATCGGTCCGCAGGAGGAAGCCGTACTCGGCCTCACTTCCGTCTTCCCAGGAAAGCTGAAGCTTAAATCCGCGGAGAACCCCTCCCGTCTCATACGTCGCAATATCGGAACTGAGCATCGCAAATGTATTCTGAGGCAGAATAAACTCCATCTCATGCCCTTCCCATTCCAGTTCCGTCTTAACCGCTGTCTTTTCATCGTAGAGCAGCGTCCCGTTGTCACGCAAAATATAATCGGTCAGAACCGCTGTATCGAGTTCTTTGTCACTTGACAGTTCCATCGTTATGTGACGTCCCAGAGGAAGGTACGGAATATCACTCTCTTCCCCCGACAGTGTCTCAAACGGATCCGGCCCGCACGCTGCCGTATTGACCTCTTCCCCGTCACTGCCCGGCTCATTCCAAAGAATCATACCGGAGGCGCTGGGAATCTCTCTGCTCTTCTTTTCATACGTAATCCGAATCTGCGGCAGCGGTTCTCCCCTCACCACCTTGAAAAAATACTGGCACTGGCCAGGATTTTTCTCATCCCCTGAGGCAGTCTCCAGCTGCACGTAATAATCGTATCCGTCCGCCGGAATCGTGATGTCCGCCGGGTCCGCCACCTTACCGGAATCTACCGGCAGATAGTCCTTATCGTAAATCATATAGGAAACCGGATTCGTTCCATTTCCCTTCACTCTGATTTTAAAATCATCGGCGAAAAATACCTCCGGCATATGGTAACCATGCTCTGTATCCGCCATAACCATTTCTGGCGTCAGCCTCTGGCTGATGTCTGCTTCATGAGCCTCTTTTTCGTCCTTTTCCGTCTCATGTATCGCAAAATCCAAATCATTTTCAAATGGGACATAGCTGATTCCGTTGGATACCACCGTAACCTCCAGCTGTTCCACCACTTCTTCCTGTGTCTCTTTTGCGGTCTCCCTCGAGCAGCCCGTCATATACGCCGCAATTATCAGTCCGGTAATCAGTAAATACAACCATCGCTTCATCAGCATACCCCCTGCCTGTTGAGTCACCCTGTCCTGAACATTTCATTCCTGTTCTTATCATACCACACAAAACGGCTGATTTCTTTGCGATAAAATGACGATTTCTTTAATAAACGAAACCGGACCACCGTTTTAAGCTTCCCTCCTGGAATACATATTCCGGGGTGACAAAGGGATATACCAACTCATTCACATAATACCACGGGTCTTCCTCGTGGAGGGGATTTTTAAGTATATGGAATTCCTGAGCCGGCATGTAGCCCTGAGCCAGCAGGAAACAGACATTGCCGTTCCGATCCTTTGCCACATCGGCCACCATGACGCAGTGTCCCGGACTGCCTCCTTTTATAAACAGATCCCCGGCCTGGATTGTGGCAGCGTCCACCGGAACACTCTCCTCATCTAAGGACAGCGTTCCTGCATAGGCCATCACGCTCCGCAAATAACTGAGAAAATTTTCATAGGACTCGTCTTTACCGGCCTTATTCACCCACTCCACACGGTTCCCATTTACAGAAATCCTCTTTCCGGCCCTCCAGGAGGGGTAATCCATCAGGAACCCATTGGTTAAGTGAAATGCGATCCTGTCGTAGTCTCCCATGGCCCAGAAGTATTCGCCGTAAATCCTCATAATGCTATCCGCGCACTGCTGCAAATCGCTGTCAAATACCGGCATGGAAAATACGGCCGCATGATCCGCCTGGTTTCGTTTCTCTGTCCCGTCGTACAGCAGTACCGGACTTTTATCTGCTTTCATGACATATCGCCTCAAATACCCCTGGAAACTCCCAATCTCCTTCGGAACTCTGGCATAGCCCGCCGGAGGTAAAATCCGGGTCTCCAGCGTCTGGCCTTCCGGGTTGATAAAGGACTTTTCGGCTGTTTCCAAAATATCAGGGGCAGGAGGCGCTTCCATGTTGTCGTCGAGAATCACGATCAGGGATCCGGCCTCCGGTTCTGTCCCGGGAAGCGCGGCGGCGGGGACTTTTTCATCTTCATAAACTACGTTTTCCGGGGGAAGTGTCTCTTCTTCGGAAACCGTCTTTTCTTCAGAAACCGTCTTCTCTTCGGAAACCGTCTTTTGTTCAGAAATCATCTTCTCTCCGGAAACCGTCTTCTCTCCGGAAACCGTCTTTTCTTCAGAAACCATCTTCTCTCCGGAAACCGTCTTTTCTCCGGAAACTATCTTTTCTTCAGGAACCATCTCTCCCGCATAAACCACCTCTCCCGCAAAGGACTCCTCCTGGCGCACGTTATTACAGCCTGCCGTAAGTAACGCCAGAAACAGGGTTCCAATTATTATGATGGTTTTTGTGGCTTTCTTCATGCTGTTCCTTTCAGAATGAGCTTACGCAATACTATGGACGGACAAATTTTACTTTTTTTATTGTACCACAGGATGAAAAATAATGCTAGGGGAAGGAAAAGAGGACGAGCCTACAGAAATTGAAATTACTTGAAATTCACGTGTTGACTTTCAGAATTTTATGTGGTATATTTCTAACATAAAGAGTTAAATACATCACATAACATGGAGGACAATTTTTATGAAATCAAAAAGTTATCTTTACGGGCTGATGGGCTTACTGTCATTATTAGGATTTATTGGCGTATTTACCGGCGAGCGGGCCTTTTTAGCGTTCTTTGCCTTTGCAGTTGACTTTGAATATTTCTTTATTAAAACTGACGAAATGTTGGAGGAATACATGAACAAATCAGCTTCAAGGGCTTTCTATTGCGGCATGATTACCACGGCTGTCGTTTCGTTAATCTGCTTCTTTGTAACCAGATACTCCGGTAATATTTCCCTCTTATATGGATTTGCCGCCGGTTGGGGTGTTTCTGTCGCTGTGCATGGCGTTTCTATCGGATATTATAAATTCAAAGAGGGCTAGGGGCTTGAATATGATAAAGAATAGGATAAAAGAATATCGGGCCAGGTACGATATGAAGCAGGAAGATTTAGCGAATTTAGTCGGCGTGCGCAGAGAAACCATCGGAAATCTTGAAAAAGGTAGGTATAATCCATCTTTGGTGCTGGCATGGAAGATTGCAGAGGTATTTCACGTGACAATTGAAGAAATCTTCACGGTTGAGTCATAGGCAGAGGCACTATGGGTTGGCAAAAGCACTCGGTGTTTCTCTGACGGAATTATTAACCGGTGATATTCAGACGTAAAAATCCCCTTAAAGGCATATCCGTCCGCGACGAATTTGCTTTAAGGGGATTTTTACAGTATTCTGACACGCAGTCAGCCCATCGGCGTCATTTAGATGTACTGAGTTAAATTTTCATAAGAACGATACGTCAGACTCTCTCCTGCTGCCGTGAGAGTGCCGCTTTCCTGGTCGTAGGAAGGGGTCTTTGCCTGGCAGGACTTTAAGAAATCCTGTAAGGTCGGATACTCTTTCGCGCTGCCACAGACGCAGAAGTATGCGGCATTCCGGCTGTCGGCGCGGTATTCGCACTGGAACATCTGATCGTTGTACGGTCTTAACGGAACGCTGCACCAGATGGCCGCGTAGCCATTTCCTTTTCTGGCGGCAAGCCAGTTTCCTTCTTTGATCTGCTCGTCGAATTTAATCTCCGGCCAGTAAAGATGGGTAAATGGAATCGGGTGCGTCTCCGGGATCTGATAGATTGCGTATAAACTGTTCTTCACCTGCTTTAAGGCCGGCATGATTCCGTTTCCGAACCAGTAGCCGGGACGGGTGGAACAGATCTCGCAGCTGCTGCCCGGATGGTTGACAAAGAGGACAGCGGCCGGGTCTAAGGCAGCGTACCACATGTGCTGCTGGTAACCGAAAACTCCCGGTTCGAACTGAGTCGTTCCGTGGAAGCACTCATTTAAGGATTTTACGTAGGCGAAGCTTCCCATATCGGCGTCCGCACGGCCGCTTACGTTCTCCCAGGTTCTTGCCTTTCCGTCGAGACGCGGGGACTGGACGGAGGTCAGCATGTAATCATCTGTCTTCTCTACATTGATTCTGGCGTTGCTCTCGCCGTATACCAGGGATGCCGGCTTCTTCATCTCCTCTGCCAGGCCTTCCGGAACACGGTATTTGCTGGTGGCAAGGAAAATGATCCACTCGCTGAATTCATCGGCAGCCTCCGGATCCAGCAGATTGACGAGGCACTGGATGGACTGGCTGTACGGGTAGAGCACTTCCCCGTAAACTCTGCCCATAGGTGCTATGGAGACTCCCTTGAAGGTCTGGATGGCCAGATCCTTTAATAAACGGTCGGCAGCCTTCCAGGCCAAGGCGGACAGTTCTTCATCACAGAAATCAATGACATTTAAAATTGCGCAGAAGGTGATTGGCGTATAGCCGCCGCTGTGGAATTCGTCGAAGCCTTCTTCGATACAGGACTCCATCCAGTCGTGGATTCTGACTCTCGCCTGTTCCTTCATCTCGCGCCCCGTCTTGTTGCAGCGCACGAATAGATCGTCCGGGTAAATATCGCCGGCCACATAGGCGCTGACGAAGAACATCAGGGAATGGTTCTCACTCCAGAAACACATACCGTCATTTCCTTCGCCGTCCATCCAGTAGCGGTATCCTGTCATGACCTGGCGGCACCGTTTTTCCATGGCTTCATCCATGGGGTATAATTTCATGAAACGGACCATGGCGCAGGACAGGAAATCGGAACAGTCCATGCGGCTCTCAATCTGATCGAAGGATTTGTAAATCTCCTTCTCGTCGTCCGGCGCAATCGTTCCTGTATAGTAGCGGCCAAGAATCGGATACATGGAGAAACTGCCTTTCCCGCGCGGGATCTGGCCTACCGAGGCAATCCTCTCATAGATACGCTGTTCATTCTCCTTCCAGTCCGTAACCCCGCTGTAAACCGGGCCCAGTAAATCCTGGCGCACGAAGTCTCTGGAAAGCTTCTGCCCTGCCGCTTCGGCCTCGATAGAAAACCATGGGCTGACTGGATTCAATTTTATCTCGGTCTTACCGGAAATGGTTTCATACGTATAGCGCTCACCATATTTCGTAAAATCAACCGGTCTGGAGTCGTAAACGATCCGGCTCCCCTCCGGCGCTGCTTCTGGGAGTATCAGCGTTTCACCGGTTAAAGTAACACCGGAAAGCCACCCGGCCAGTTCGGCGCAGGCGCCGGCATGTTCAATATCAGGAAGAGATACGCTCACTCTCTTCTCTGCCCCATTGCCGTCCGGTACAATCTGGATAGCAAATAAGCTTCTCGTATCACGGACGCCTAAGTTCTGTAAGCGCACGTAAATTAAGTTTTCGCCCTGCTTTAATGGCAGCGTCAGCACTTTTCTGTTGATTGGCTTATAGACGGGAGTATCAATGCCTCCCACATACGTTCCATTTACCCACACGTCAACGGCTGCGTAGCTCCAGAGCCAGGCTGTCACATCGGCCGCCTCCCCGGCTTCCAGCACGGTGGCCGCGTGGAATTCTACCTTGGTGAGCAGCGGATAGAAGGTGGAACTGTCCACAAACCAGCTTCCATACGTATAGTAATACTTCCACGGTGTTCCAAGGGGGCTTGGCGCGCCGATTGCGATCTCGCCCTGGGGCATTTCCTCGTTATGGTCAGCCACCTCACCGCGCATCAGCTTCTCACAGCGAAGCTGGTTCTTATCTGAAACCTGGCTGGAAAATGGAGTCTCCTTACAGCCGGTTACGAGATAATCTGTAATAAAACCGTACTCATTTAATGAAAATTTCATTTTGCAATCCTCTTTTCCTGTATTTCCATGCCGCTGTACTTAACCCTTGACTGCACCGGCTGTCATACCGCCCATAAACTGTTTGCTGGCAAATAAATATACAATGATAATCGGGATAACCGCGATGGCGGAACCTGCAAACAGGATATTCCATGCAGCCGCGCCGTCACCGGCATTCTGAAGGGCAACAACACCAACCGTCAATGGACGGAGTTTCTCATTTGTCATGGTAAAAATAAGCGGAAGGATGTACTCATTCCAGCCGCCACGGAAGGATAAGAGCGCCACGCTGGCCAGCGCCGGTTTTAACACCGGAAGAATTACCCTGCTGTAGATTCCAAAGAAGCTGCAGCCATCCATCATAGCCGCCTCATCCAGTTCCTTCGGAACGCTGTTCATGAAGCCGTGGATTAAGAATACATAAGTCGCCTGGCCGCCGCCGGCAGCGATTAAAATAATGGAAATCATGGATTTGTTCATGTGCATCTTGGTTGCCAGTTCAAATAACGGACGCAGAGATGCGCTGCCTACGTTGATAAACATGAACATAACCATCGAGTTGTAAATCAGGCTCTTGAAACGGAATTCTTTTCTTGAGAATACGTAGCCTGCCATACTGCTGACTATCAGGGACACGATCATGACACCGAAGCTCAGCACCAGGCTGTTCCATGTATAGATGGAGAAATTTCCCATACTCCCCGCCTGTTTATAGTTGTGCAGAATGAATTTCTGAGGGAAAATATTTAAACCTCAGCTTACCAGTTCACTGTTTGTCGTA
>CAUEKH010000056.1 GCA_959018155.1 uncultured Hungatella sp. | reverse complement strand
GCTGGTACGACTGGATCTGATTCTCGTACTCAGGGGAGGCGATTTCCTTTTCCGTGTTGCGGATTTCACTGAGTAAGGAGGTGTAGGTGCGGGCGGCCTCCGGCACCATCTGAGCCTCCAGTTCCTTCCTCTGGCCCTTTAAAAATGCCACGGCCTTTGTGATGTTCAGTGCCAGATTCCCTGTTGTATTTAAATTTGCAATATAATTCTTAAGTTCAGAAACCATACCCTCGTCGGTGGCGCTTTTCAACTGTCCGATGCTGACGGTGTTGTTGTAAGCGGTTTCGCTGAGTCCGCAGAGCAGATCGTCGAGAAATGCTTTCGTCGGCTCGATTTCCTTTCCAACCGTCTCATCTACGATTTTAAATTCCTTCTTATTCTTCTGGAAGGTCCGCTCAATCCGGTAGATATGGCCCTTGTGTTCCAGCCGCAGCTGCCCCTCATAGGTGCCGCTGTTCTCCCACGGTTCAAATTTGGAATAAAGGTCATTTCTGGAAGCCCTTCCCCTCTGTTTCTCGATGCCGAAGAGCATTCCGCGGATAAACGTATGGATGGTGGACTTGCCCGCTTCATTCTTGCCATAGACGATATTTAAGCCGTCCTCAAAAGAAAGGTTGCGACCGTGGAATTTGCCGAAGCCGTTAATGTATAAGTCGAGTATCTTCATGGGTCAGCTCCTTTCATCCGTGGTCTTTAAAAGCGCATTGATTCCATAATACAGCGCCTTCTTCTCCACCGGGCTCATCTGCTGCTTCTGGAGTGCCTGAATATAGAACCCAATCATATCGCTGGGATGCTCTGCAAACAGCGCTGAAAAATCGTACTGCGGCTCCGAATCGTCGATAATTTCCATAATCTTAAACCGGGCAGCCAGCATATCCAAGTCAAAGGAAATATCCGGGTCGCGCATCCCGCGGATTCGGAACCGGTAGATATTGTCCGTTCCCCGGTTTTGAATCTCCTGGGTAATCTTCATAGCCAGTTCCGTGTTGGTCGTGTTGGTCGTCACATTGACGGCCAGAGAAATATACTGGATTTTTGCCAGTGGTATGAATTTCAGAGAAGTAACCATGCGGGTCACCTCGTTGATTTCCCCCACAAACATGCCGTGGCGGCCGGATTCCGTCTTATCTAACGGCTCTAAGGATCCGGAAAATGCCATCCGGTTCTCAATCAGCACCTCAGGCTTGTGGATATGCCCCATGGCAATATAGGAAAAATCGAGGGCGGCCATGGCACCTTTGTCAAATGGAATGTGATTGGCGTCGCCGCCGTGGCCCAGCAGGACGTGGATCCGCCCGTTGTTTGGAACCTTCAAATGGTCCAGCTTATTTTCAGGAATCTCAGATGAATGGTAGCTGAAACCATATACCTCGGTGTTGATTTCCTCAAAATAAACGCTTTGCAGTTCTTCTTCCATCAGATATGTCACATTGGGCGCCCAGGTAAAGCTTAAAAGAGCGGAATTAGCGCGAATCCTGTCGTGGTTGCCAGCAATGATGACAACGTGGACACCGGGGATGGTGGAAAATAAGTAATTGACTTCTTTCAAATCCCGCGCCAGAGGCTGGCGGTGGAATAAATCACCGGAGATAAAGAGACAGTCGGCTTCCAGGAAGTTTGCCTGGGCCACCGCCTTGGCGAAAGTATCCTTAATATCCTGGGACCTCTCCTTACTCCAGGGCTTGTCGCTGTCGGGGCTCATGCCCCAGTGGACATCCGCTATATGGATAAATTTCATTGTCATCACCTCACTGGCCCTTAGGACCGGATATCAAAGACAGATACCACAAATTCCCTGCCAGGCGGTAGGGAATTTGTGATAAAATCTTAGAGTTCACAGTTGTTTACAGTTCTTGGGAACGGAATAACGTCGCGGATATTGGACATACCTGTCAGATACATCACACACCGCTCAAAGCCGAGGCCAAAGCCGGCGTGACGGGTAGAACCGTATTTTCTTAAGTCAAGATAGAACTGATAATCTTCTTTCTTAAGTCCCAGCTCGTCCATACGGGCCGTGAGCTTGTCGTAATCATCCTCCCTCTGGCTGCCGCCGATAATCTCTCCGATTCCCGGTACGAGGCAGTCAACTGCGGCAACAGTCTTGTTGTCAGGATTCATCTTCATATAGAAGGCCTTGATTTCCTTCGGGTAATCGGTAACGAATACCGGTTTCTTATAAAGCTGCTCGGTTAAATAGCGCTCATGTTCTGTCTGTAAATCACAACCCCAGAATACCTTATAATCGAATTCCTCGTTGTGTTCTTCCAGCAGTCTGACAGCCTCTGTATAGGTAACATGGGCGAATTCAGAGTTCAGCACATGGTTTAAACGGTCGAGGAGTCCCTTGTCCACAAACTGGTTGAAGAAAGCCATCTCTTCCGGCGCGTGCTCCAGCACGTAGCGGATCACGTATTTCAGCATCGCTTCGGCCAGGGCCATATCGTCGTCCAAATCGGCGAAGGCCATCTCCGGCTCGATCATCCAGAACTCAGCCGCGTGTCTCGTGGTATTGGAATTCTCAGCGCGGAAGGTCGGTCCAAATGTATAGATATTGCGGAAAGCCATGGCGTACGTCTCGCCGTTGAGCTGGCCGCTTACCGTCAGATTCGTTGGTTTTCCGAAGAAGTCCTGAGAGAAATCGACCTTTCCGTCTTCCGTCTTCGGAATGTTGTTTAAATCGAGTGTGGTCACCTGGAACATCTCGCCGGCGCCCTCGCAGTCGCTTCCCGTGATGAGCGGCGTGTGTACATAGACGAAATCGCGCTCCTGGAAGAACTGATGGATTGCATAAGCAATTAAAGAGCGGACACGGAACACCGCCTGGAAGGTGTTGGTTCTCGGGCGTAAATGGGAAATGGTTCTCAAATATTCAAAGGAATGGCGTTTCTTCTGCAGCGGATAATCCGGTGTGGAAGCGCCTTCTACGGTAATCTCCGTAGCCTGGATCTCAAATGGCTGTTTTGCCTGCGGTGTTGCCACCAGGGTCCCCTTTATAATTAAGGCGGTGCCGACACTGAGTTTTGAAATTTCGGCAAAATTCTCCATGGTGTCATGGTAAACTACCTGTAATGTCTCAAAATACGTGCCATCGCTTAAGACGATGAATCCGAAGGCCTTGGAGTCCCTTAAGCTTCTGACCCAGCCGCCTACGGTGATTTCCCTGTTTAAATATGTCTCCCTGTCTTTATATATCTGTCTTACTGTCACTAAATCCATAATTGGTTCTCCTTTTATATGTTGGCATACTTACTAAGATTATACTGTATTTTTTCGTATGATTCAAGGGGGAGACTGAGTAAAAACGTTACACCGGAAACAAAATGTAACATATTCGTATAAGACAGGAAAAATGTCGGAAAATGCACAAAAAAGTATAACTATATTTTAAAAATTTGTTCACTATTTTTCAAATGTGTGGTATAATACCAGTACAATAAAATTCTAACAGCAAGAGGTGATAACGTGATTAAAAAAGAAATGATTGCCATGCTTTTGGCAGGCGGCCAGGGAAGCCGCTTAGGCGTATTAACACAGAAAGTAGCCAAGCCAGCAGTATCGTTCGGCGGCAAGTACAGAATTATCGACTTTCCGCTCAGTAACTGCATCAATTCAGGAGTTGATACGGTCGGTGTCCTGACCCAGTATCAGCCATTACGTTTGAACACCCACATCGGAATTGGTATTCCGTGGGATTTGGACCGTAATGTCGGAGGCGTATCAGTTCTTCCACCTTATGAGAAGAGCAAAGGCAGCGACTGGTATACCGGTACGGCCAATGCAATCTATCAGAATTTAGAGTACATGGAGTCCTATAACCCGGACTACGTACTGATTCTGTCCGGTGACCATATCTATAAGATGGATTATGAGGTTATGCTTGAGTATCATAAAGCGAATAACGCAGATATCACCATTGCTGCCATGCCTGTTCCGATTGAGGAAGCCAGCCGTTTCGGTATCGTGATTACGGACGAGAATAACCGTATCACGGAATTTGAAGAGAAACCGGCTAATCCGAGAAGTAACTTAGCATCCATGGGTATTTACATATTTACCTGGAAGGTACTCCGTGACGCGTTAATCAAGATGTCTGACGAGCCGGGCTGTGACTTCGGAAAGCATATCATTCCGTACTGCCACGCCGCCGGACAGAGAATCTTCGCCTACGAGTATAACGGTTACTGGAAAGACGTCGGAACACTTGGTTCTTACTGGGAAGCAAACATGGAACTCATCGACATCATTCCGGAATTCAATCTCTATGAGGAATACTGGAAGATTTACACGAAGAGTGATATCATCCCGCCACAGTACGTGTCAGGGGATGCGGTGATTGAGAGAAGTATTATCGGAGAGGGCTCCGAGATTTATGGAGAAGTCCGTAATTCTGTGATTGGTGCAGGCGTTAAGATATCGAAGGGCGCTGTGGTCAGAGATTCCATCATCATGCGTGAGAGTGTGGTTGGCGAGAGCACAGTGATCGACAAGGCCATCGTTGCTGAGAATGTGAAGATTGGCTCCAACGTTCATTTAGGCGTCGGCGATTACGCACCGAGCAAATACGATCCGAAGGTATACCAGTTCGATCTGGTAACGGTAGGAGAGAATACCATCATTCCGGATAATGTGAATGTCGGCAAGAATACGGCTATCGTTGGAGAAACTGTTGTCGCGGATTATCCTGATGGATTACTGGCAAGCGGAGAATACATAATAAAGGCAGGTGGTATGCGATGAGAGCAATAGGAATTGTATTAGCAGGTGGTAACAGTAAGAGAATGCGGGAACTCTCCAACAAGAGAGCCATTTCAGCCATGCCAATCGCGGGCAGCTACCGCAGCATCGATTTTGCGCTGAGCAATATGACAAACTCCCACATTCAGAACGTGGCGGTTTTAACCCAGTATAATTCCCGATCCCTCCATCTGCATTTAAGTTCCTCCAAGTGGTGGGATTTCGGCAGAAAACAGGGCGGTCTGTTTGTATTTACGCCAACAATCACCGCTGAGAGCAGCGACTGGTACCGCGGAACAGCGGACGCGCTGTATCAGAATCTTACATTTTTAAAGAACAGCCATGAGCCGTATGTGGTGATCGCAGCCGGCGATGGTATTTATAAATTGGACTATGGTAAAGTATTAGAATACCATATTGAGAAGAAGGCTGATATTACAGTCGTCTGCACCGACTTGCCGGAAGGCGAGGATGTGACGAGATTCGGCCTTATCAAGACGAATGAAGACGGCAGGATTACCGATTTTGAGGAGAAACCGATGGTGGCTTCATCCAATACCGTTTCCTGTGGTATTTACGTAATCCGGAGACGCCAGCTCATCGAACTGATTGAGCGCTGCGCAATGGAAGACCGTTACGATTTCGTCAACGATATCCTGGTTCGTTATAAGAACTTAAAGCGTATCTACGCGTACAAGATGAATTCCTACTGGAGGAATATCGCTTCTGTGGAATCCTACTACAGAACGAATATGGACTTCTTAAAACCGGAGGTAAGAGATTACTTCTTCCGTCAGTATCCTGATGTGTACTCAAAAGTGGATGACTTACCGCCTGCAAAATACAATCCGGGCGCAGTAGTCAAAAACAGCTTATTATCCAGCGGCAGTATCATCAATGGCGTTGTCGAGAACTCCGTTCTGTTTAAGAAGGCTTATATCGGCAATAACTGTGTCATCAAGAATTCCATCATCTTAAATGATGTCTATATCGGAGAAAACACCGTGATTGAGAACTGTATCGTAGAGAGCCGGGATACCATCCGCGCCAATACGACCTACATAGGAACACCGGACAATATTAAGGTTGTCGTAGAGAAAAACGAGAGATACACATTATAAGGTAATGTGACGGGAAGGGGTTTTAACATGCAGATTACAGATGTGAGGGTAAGACGTATCGAAAAAGAAGGAAAGATGAAAGCCATTGTTTCAATCACACTTGATAATGAATTCGTAATTCACGATATCAAGGTAATCGAGGGAGAAAAAGGGTTGTTTATCGCCATGCCGAGCCGCAAGGCCGCAGATGGGGAATACCGGGACATCGCACATCCGATCAATTCGAATACCCGTGACATGATTCAAAGAGTAATCCTGGACAAGTATGAGACCACGACATTGGAGATGCCGGAGGACGAAGGTGTGTTAGCTTAAATTGAATATTGAGATTCCTGACAGAGGGCTTCAGACAGCTGAGGTCCTCTGCTTTTTTTTGAATTCCGGATTTACAGGCAGGGGAAGTCTGGTTTATAATGATAACGTATTTATGGACAGGATAAAGAATATAGTTGATATCCACTGAGCATGAGAGAAGAAAGGAAGACCATTTATGACAATCAGAATCGGTATTTTAGGTTATGGGAATCTTGGAAGAGGCGTGGAATGCGCGATAAAACACAATCCGGATATGGAACTGGCGGCTGTCTTTACCCGGAGAAACCCGGAGGATTTACACATCCTGACTCCCGGCGTCCCGGTGTATCCGGTGAGCGAGGCCGTATCCATGAAGGATGCGATCGATGTGATGATACTCTGCGGCGGAAGCGCCACAGACTTACCGAAGCAGACGCCGGAGTATGCGAAATATTTTCATGTGGTGGACAGCTTCGATACTCACGCCAATATTCCGGCTCACTTTGATGAAGTAGATCGGGCGGCGAAGGAAAATGGCCATGTGGCTCTGATTTCTGCCGGCTGGGATCCGGGTATGTTCTCCTTAAATCGTTTATACGCCAATGCTGTTCTTCCGGGCGGCAGTGATTATACCTTCTGGGGGCGCGGCGTCAGCCAGGGCCATTCCGATGCTATCCGGCGCGTAAAGGGCGTAAAGGATGCGAGACAGTACACTGTGCCGGTGGAAGCGGCGCTTCAGGCCGTAAGGAATGGAGAGAATCCGGAACTGACAACGAGACAGAAGCACACCAGAGAGTGCTACGTGGTTGCGGAGGAAGGCGCGGACTTAAAACGGATTGAAGAAGAGATCGTGACGATGCCAAACTATTTTGCGGATTACGATACCACAGTCCATTTTATCAGCGAGGAAGAACTTTTGCGCGATCATGCGGGAATTCCTCATGGCGGTTTTGTCATTCACACGGGTAAGACGGGCTGGGAGGATGAGCACAGCCATGTGATCGAGTACAGCTTAAAGCTGGATTCCAACCCGGAATTTACAGCCTCTGTTATTGCGGCGTATGCGAGGGCTGTCTGCCGGCTTGGCAGAGAGGGCGCGGTTGGCTGTAAGACGGTATTTGATATCGCGCCGGCGTATTTAAGTGCTGAAAGCGGGGAAGAATTAAGAAAGCGCTTACTGTAGGAAGCTGGCGGAAGAGATAAGAAAAAAGGGTATGGGCAGATGGCGCCTTTTGGGGTGCCATCTGCCTGTAGATTATGAGAAGGAGGTCTGGGGCCATGGCGTCAAAGGAAATGGTGCTGTATTATCAGCCCGAATCCATGAAGAATGGTGGAAATGCCTCGAAAGCGGTGAAGCTGAAAGGCGTTCTCGTTCAAATGGGAATCAGAATTAAGAATATTTCGCCGGAACAGGCGGGACAGAAAATCGGCTATCTGGTCGGTTACGATGGGTATGAGGAAGAGCCGGAAAGCCGGAAAAACGACGAAGAGGCACTCCCTGTTATTGAAGAAGAAATGCTGGTGATGAAGAATTTTACCAGCCGCCGGATTGATGAACTGCTGGCGGCGCTTAAAAAGGCCGGTGTGCCGAAGATTGCGCTAAAGGCTGTCGTCACGGAGACGAACTGTAACTGGACGTTTTACGCCCTGTATGAGGAACTGAAAAAAGAGCACGAAGCCATGTCGAAGAAAGTTGAGCCATGAAACGGATATTTACTTACTATTTAAGACCGTATTATCTCAGGATGACAGTTGGATTTATCATTAAATTTCTGGGGACTGTCATGGATTTGCTGCTTCCGTGGACGTTAGCCTATATGATTGATACGGTAATCCCGGCAAACAGGAGGGGAGATATCCTTTTGTGGGGATTATTTATGGTGGGCTGTTCTATTCTGGCAGTGACCTTCAACATTGCGGCCAACCGGATGGCTTCCAGGGTGGCAAGCGATGCCATTTATACAATCCGGCAGGATTTATTTACCAGGGTGATGTATCTCTCCAACCGGCAGTCGGACAGGATTACGAGACCATCCCTGATTTCCAGACTGACCAGTGATACATACAATGTTCACCAGATGCTGGGGAGAATTCAGCGTCTTGGCGTCAGGGCGCCTATTCTGCTGATAGGCGGGATTGCCATAACTATGGTATTGGACCCGGTACTGTCCTGCATACTCTTAGCAGCCATGCCGCTTCTGGCTCTCGTCGTCTACCTGGTGTCGAGAAAGAGTATTCCCATGTTTGCGTCACTCCAGGAAAGCGTGGACACATTCGTGCGGCTGATCCGTGAGGATATCGCGGGAATCCGTGTGATTAAGGCGCTTTCAAAAGAGGATTACGAGCGCGCCCGGTTCGATAAGGCCAACCGCGAGGTGGTAGATCGGGAGCGGAAGGCCACGGTCACCACGGCTATTACAAACCCGACCATGAATATCCTGCTTAATTTAGGGCTGGTGGCAGTTATTATTGCCGGGGCTTTCCGGGTCAATCAGGGGACTTCAGAAGTCGGTAAGATCCTGGCATTTATGACGTATTTTACGATTATTTTAAATGCCCTCATGTCTATTTCCAGGATGTTCATAGTCATTTCCAAGGCCGCGGCCTCGGCAGGGCGGATTGTCTCTGTTCTGGACGCGGAAAATGAGATGGAGATGATAAAGGCGGCGGGGGAGGAAGCGGAAACCGGAGAGAGTGGTGAGAAGGTGGAAGCGGAGACCGGAGAGAGTGATGGGAAGGCAGGAGAAGCAGCCGGAGAGGGTGAAGAGAGGGTGAACGCTCAAACTCTTCGGAATGGCAGCGCTTTTCATTCCTCACCTCATATCGAGTTTGAACACGTTTCATTTTCCTATAATAAGGTTGGATATAACATTGAGGATATCAATTTCAAACAGAACCGAGGGGAGACTCTGGGGATTATCGGGGCCACCGGTTCCGGCAAGACGACAGTGGTGAATTTGCTGATGCGCTTTTACGACGTGGATCAGGGAATAATCCGCATCGACGGCCGTGACATCCGAACCATGCCGCTAAAAACTCTGAGAGAGAAGTTCGGAACGGTTTTCCAGAATGATGTGATATTTGAGGACACGATCCTGGAAAATATCAAAATGGGACGTGAACTGTCGGAAGATGAGGTGAAAGAAGCCATTCTCTACGCCAGAGCCAGTGAATTCGTGGGGGAGAAGGGCGGACTGGATGAGGAACTGGACATCCGGGGCGCCAATCTAAGTGGCGGGCAGAAACAGCGCCTTCTGATTGCCAGGGCCCTGGCCGCCCATCCGGAGATCCTGATTCTCGACGATTCATCGAGCGCCCTTGATTACAAAACCGATGCGGCGCTTCGCAGGGAACTGCGGGAGCATTTTGCAGATACAACGTGTATTGTGATTGCTCAGAGAATCAGTTCCGTCATGAACGCGGATCACATCATGGTGATGGACGAAGGGCGTGTGATTGGCTATGGAAGCCACAGGAATTTGATGGAATCGTGTGAAATTTACCGTGAGATCAGCAGTTCTCAGCTGGGCATGTGAGGAGGGGAGTAAATGGGACATCACAGCAGAAATGAACACCGCAGCGTGCCTGACGGCGCGCCGGGAATTTCAGGGCTGAAGCAGAGGAAAACCACAATCATGCGGCTGGGATATTATATGATGCAGTACCGCTGGCTTCTTCTTCTGGCGCTTGTTATGACAGTCGGAAGCAATCTATTTGCGCTGATCGGGCCGATGCTTTCCGGATACGCCATTGATGCCATTGAGCCGGGAACCGGTAAGGTGGACTTTAGCCGGGTGTTTTACTATGGGGCGTGGATGGCCGGGTTTTACGTGGTATCGGCGGTTCTCTCCTACCTTCTGTCAATCCTGATGATCACCATAAGCAGAAAAGTGGTCTACCGTATGCGGCGGGACGTATTTGACAGGATGCTGGCGCTGCCGGTGGGATATTACGATCTGCATCAGACGGGCGATATCATCAGCCGGATATCCTACGATATCGACACGGTCAATGAGTCGCTCTCCAGTGATTTGATCCAGATTTTGACGACGGTGATTACCGTGTTTGGTGCACTCTATATGATGATAATGATTTCTCCGCGGCTCGTCCTCGTATTTGCGTTCACCGTGCCTCTCTCAGCCTGTATTACCCGGTTTATCACGAAGCGGACGCGACCCCTCTTCCGGGCGCGATCGGCCAGTCTCGGAAGGCTGAACGGATTTACCGAGGAAATGGTTACCGGCCAGAAGACGATCAAGGCGTACTGTGAGGAGGACGGGATTATCGGGAAATTTACGGAGAAGAACCGGGACGCGGTGGAAGCGTACTACCAGGCGGAGTATTACGGCAGTATGGTGGGGCCGATGGTCAATTTCATCAATAACTTATCCCTCTCTTTAATCAGCGTGTTTGGCGCGATTCTCTATCTCGTGGGGCTGATGAGTGTGGGGCAGATTTCTTCCTTTGTCCTGTATTCCAGAAAATTTTCCGGCCCTATCAACGAGGCAGCCAATATCATGAGCGATCTTCAGTCTGCGCTGGCGGCGGCGGAGCGAGTGTTTCACCTGATGGACGAG
>CAUEKH010000055.1 GCA_959018155.1 uncultured Hungatella sp. | reverse complement strand
CCCAGGATAAGAAGTTCGGCAGATAGAGAATCGTCTGCGTCGCTTTCCTGATGTGCATATTTCTGATTTCAAACAGGAATACCGCTAACAGAACCGGAATCGGGAAGCCGAGAATTAAATCGCCGGCATTCAAAATCAGTGTGTTCTTTAACGCGTTCCAGAAATCCGGGGAACCGAATGCCTCTTTAAAGTTTGCCAGGCCCACCCACGGGCTCTTCCACATTCCCGCAAATACGTTAAACTTCTCAAACGCGATGATCGTCCCGACCATCGGCTTGTAGCGGAACAGCGCCATGTAGATAACCGGAAGCAGAAGCATCAGATACAGCTGCCACGTATTCTGTATGTACACCTTAAATGGTACTCTACGAACCCCTTCTTTATTTTTTCCTTTTTTCATAAATATTCGCTCCCTCCTTTTTTTCTGACTCCCCTCTTACCGGAGCCGCTCCTCCAGTTCCCTTACAAGCGGTAAAAGTTCCTCTGGTTTATGTATCACATAATCCGGCGTCTCATCCTCGCCGGAAGGAGTCATGTTATAGCGCGGAGACCAGTCCAGCAGAACCGATGTGATTCCGAACCGGTTTGCACCGGCAATATCTTTCCTCACATTGTTCCCTACCATGATAATTCTCGGCTTGTCCCCGTCGGTCAGGCCATTCTTATCCATGGCGTCCTGAAACATGCGCTCGGAAGGTTTCTGAATTCCCACGATCTCTGAAATCGTCCTCGTGTGGAAACAGTACCCCAGGCCATTTTCCTCATACACGTTGGTGAAGGACTGCTCTTCTCCGTCAGCTACCATTGCGATGGTATAGCCGTCGTCGTAAAGTTCTTTTAAGACCTCTCCGGCCCCCGGAATCATCTCAGCATGTATCACAATGCCTTCGCTGTTCCGGACTTCCGTTCCCTCATCAATGATCGTGTCACCGCTGTCTGTAAAAATGATTAATTTTCTATTCATAATGTCAACTCCGTATCATCTCTTGGCGTTCTTTACTCATTTCTGATAAAAATATTATAATATTTTGAGTAACTTATGGCTATGCGTAATTTGTTAAATATTTCATCAGAGTTTGCATTTTTTGCGTTTCTTATCTCCGGCGGCAGGCTGCGCAAAATGTGCGCAACTTATCACTGCCCTGACAACCGCACGGTTTTAATCTCAAACGGACGGAAGGTGAGAGAGATGGCGGCGGCGCCATTTTCCCGGTTCACGGAAAGCTTCTGGTCTGCTTCGCTCTTCTCTTCCATCGTCGTTGTAAATGCCTCCCGGAAATCGAGGGTTGTAGAAATCACACAGGCTGTATGGCTTCCCGCTGCCTCATACAGACGGCAAATCAGATCCCCGCTTCCGTCTTCCGCCAGT
Source organism: uncultured Hungatella sp. (assembly GCA_959018155.1). Taxonomy (GTDB): domain Bacteria; phylum Bacillota; class Clostridia; order Lachnospirales; family Lachnospiraceae; genus Hungatella. Next base: position 9,467 of record CAUEKH010000055.1, on the reverse strand, counting down.
TTTACCGTCTCAAGAATCACATGGCGGCCATCTATCTGGAAGAATGACTGCGTTTCGCCTCCTGCTTCTCCCAGCGTCAGCCTGTTGTTCAGTTCATACCCCTCGCGGACGACGCGGCTGTCCTCAAAACTGCGGGATACGGCGTAAGCTGAATAGGTAAATTCGTGAATCCCCTGATCCGCATACATATCCGGCCAGACCGGAGATTTAAGCAGAGTCAGTTCAATGGTATTTCCGGTGGTGCTGACGCCGTATTTGCAGTCATTTAAGACGGCAGCCGTTCTGCCCGGCTCGGACAGCGCGGTATAGCGGTGGTTTACCACCTCAAATCTGTCGGCATCGGATCTGCGGTTCTGGTGGGTTGGCCGTCTGATGCAGCCGAACTGGATCTCTTCCACAGCCTCCTCTGAATGGACGGTGAACGGGAAGGACACTTTTAACAGCTTATGGCGCTCTTTCCAGTCAATCACTGTCTTAAAATCGAGGCGGCGGCTGCCACAGTCCAGGATTATCTCCTGAACAACCGGTGAATGGTGGAGTGTCCTCTTTACCTCAATGACTCCTCTTAACGGCCCTGCGGCCTTCACGGATATCTCAGCTTCCTCCTTCAGTTCCACCGGCAGCTCATGATAGAAGGAGGCCAGTTCCCACGCGTCGTAATCTACATTGATATCCTGATACATGCAGAAGTCATTGGCTGTTCCATCCACGAACTCTGTATCGCTCTCCAGTTCAATGAAGCTTACCAGGCGGCCGCAGCTGTCAATGGCGGCTCTGACGAAGCCATTTTCCAGATAATACAGGCCGTTTTTCTCATATGCGGAAACAGTTTCAGTTACCGTCTCCGGCTTTGCTGCGGCGTAACCGCAGGCCGGAACGCGCACTGAGGCGAGTACTCCGTTTTCTGTCTTCTGAAGCATGGAGGAATTTTCTTCTTCCCAGTCAGAAGCCATCTCCTGCGGAAGTTCGACAACCTCATTTCTATCCCAGGACAATGAGTTGTACAGTAACGGACTGTTTTTCTCTTCCTTCGCCTCATTTTTACCGGCTATCCATTTCATTGCCTCCCGGCAGATGGCTTCCGCGCCATTTTTCACCTCGTCCAAATCACGGAGGGCGTCTTCGTAAACCCTGGTGATCGAGGTTCCGGGAAGGACATCATGGAACTGGTTGAACAGAAGCTTTTTCCAGAGCGCTTCCAGTTCCTCTCTGTGATCATCCGCGGCTCCTGAGAACAGAGCGATACTGTTCCACAGTTCCGCCTCCCGAAGGGCTTTTTCCGCCCGCCTGTTTTCCTTCTTCATTCTCGCCTGGGAGGTATACGTTCCGCGGTGCCACGGCAGGTAAAGTTCTCCGCGGTAAATTTCTTCCGGAAGGCCATTTTCCTCTATCTCTTCAAAAAATGCGATCGGGCTGTCCATCTTCGTCCTCGGCGCTCCCTCTAAATCACCGCACCGTCTGGCCATCTCCGCCATCTCCCTGGTCGCGCCGCCGCCTCCGTCTCCGAAGCCGAACGGGAATAAGAAGGTGTCGATATTTTCCTGCTGGACACGGTCCTCGTTCCATCTGCGAATCAGTTCATGAGGTTCCAGCTTCGCGTTGTTCTCCCGGTGGAAATTCGTCAGGATGCTGGTCCCGTCAATCCCCTCCCACAGAAATGTGTTATACGGGAAGATATCGCACCCCTTTAACGCCCTGGAAATCTTCTGTGTGGAAAAATATTTCAGCCCGCAGCCCTTAAAAATCTGCGGAAGCTGGCCGGAAAAGCCAAAGCAGTCAGGCAGCCAGACCATGACGCTGTCCACTCCCAGTTCCTCCTTAAACCATCTCCGGCCGTAGAGGCATTGGCGGATCAGGCTTTCACCGGAAACCAGGTTCGTATCCGACTCCACATACATTCCGCCTTCAGGAATGAATTTTCCCTCTTTCACCTTCTCTAAGACACGCTCAAAGAGTTCCGGATAATTTTCTTTGATGTTTTCCATGATAGGCGGCTCGCACAAAAGGAATTTATACTCTTCATACTCATCGGAAAGGGCAAGCTGACTGGAAATCGTCCTGGCGCATTTGCGGCGCGTCTCTTCCCATGGCCATTTCCATGCCAGGTCCAGATGAGACTGTCCGAAAATGGTAAATACCGGCGCAGTGGATCCATTGACACAGGCCAAAGCCGGCTCCAGCGCTTTTCTCGCCCTGCAAAAGGACTCATTTCTCTCTGGAAGATCCAGTTCAAAATCCGCAATTTCCGTAAATTTCATCAGCGCGTCCTTCACCTTCATGGCGCGGAGGGATTTCGGATCCAGCCCCTGATACAGCCGTCTAAGCGCATAACTGTCCATCAGAAGCTGATACGCCTCCTCATTCCAGATTCCGAAGTTGCAGACGCCCACCGACACCTGGCACGCTGGCGGCTCCGGAACCGCCACCCGCTCCGGCGGACAGGGACCACCGTTTTCCAGTCTCGGCCCGTGGCCCGCATAGCTTTCTGTCACAATTTCATACACATCGCCACAATGGCCGGAACGGGTCAGCGTAATTCCTCCGTGCTGCAAATCTTTGGAACCGGCAATCTTTCCATTGACCCACACCAGCATTTCCCCGCCCACTTCCGGGTGCAAATAAATCCGTTTCCCTTCCGCATCTTCCGGCAGGGTAAATCTCGTCCTGAACCAGCCGTATTCCCACTTGGCTCCCCAGGCGGTTCCCTCCGGCATCGGCAAAAACTCCCTCTGCATCGCCTCCTCATAAGTGAGACGCTCTTTCGTTGTGAACCCCTCGAATTCGATCCGATCGAGTTCTATAAAAATGTGATGCTTCAGTTCCTCCAGCCACACATCAATCCGTTTCATACGTTCTTCCGCAAGCTGCATTTCATTTCCTCCCTCATGGTGTTAATAATTTATCATTATAGTCAGAATTATTTTTCATGGCTACGCATTGTTTGCGAAATCGCCGGGGGAAGTTTGCATTTTTTGCAAAACAAAAAAAACGCGGCCATGAAAAAAGAGCAGGCTTTTCGTTCAGACCTGCTCTTTTGGCTTTGCCAGATTTCGTTTGCTGCAAGTTTGCTGCTGCAAATTTCCATTAGATTTCGGCTGCTGCGGATTCTCACCATATCTCCCGGCTTTTCGCGCAGTAGCCTTCCTTTTTTGCCGCCCGCACTTCCACAAAACAGCCGCAGAGACGGCACATTCCGTTCATCAGATTATCGCACTCTTTGCAGATTGCGAGGCGTTTTTCGTAGCAATCCGGCGGGGCCTTTCTCTCCTCGGGAAGATTCTCAATGTACTCCCGGACCGTCCGGTAGTACTCTCCATCCGTCATGTCCTTCAACAGACATTTGCGGCAGAACCGCCCCTGGGAATCAGAATTTTCCTTATACATTTGATTTAGCGGCTGGTTTTACCGCAAAATGTGCAACACTGCACGGCGCCATCTCATACTGGAATCCCGCCTCTGTTACAGTAATATTCTCCGCCTTTACAGGAGTTACCTTCTCCCCGTTCTCGAAGTCGTTATAATCTCCAATGGCGCCTGTCAGCAGTTCCCCGGTTACCCGCTTTTCAGCAGGCGCTCCCGTTAAAACGCAATCAAGGGGATACGAGGTATCGGCGGATAAGTTCGCCACAGTTACATTGATGGTTCCCTCGCTGTCTTCTGAAACGGAGACGCTTAAGTTCGGTACGTGATACTCTTCTGTTCCGATCTCCTCCGTCTCTAAATAGCTGTCTAACAGGGTGGCATCCTGATGGCTCTTATATAAGTCAAACACATGGTAGGTCGGGGTCAGAATCATCTTGTCGCCTTCTGTCAGAATCACGGACTGCAGCACATTGACCATCTGAGCAATATTGGCCATCACAACCCGGTCGCTGTGTTCGTTGAAGATATTTAAATTCACGGCGGCCACGATGGCGTCTCTCATCGTATTCTGCTGATATAAGAAGCCCGGATTCGTCCCCGGTTCCACATCGTACCAGGCTCCCCACTCATCCACAATCAGTCCGACGCGGTGTTCTGCATCGTAGCGGCTCATGACCTCCTCGTGTCTTGTGATGATTTCTTCCATCTTCAGGGTCTTCTTTAAGGTATTATAGTAATCGGATACGGAAAATTCCGTCGCGCTCCCCTTGCTGCTCCATTCACCCGGAACCGTATAATAATGTAGGCTCAGCCCATCCATATACCTACCGGCAATCTTCATCACTTCTTCCGTCCAGTTGTAATCCGGTCCATTGGGCCCGCAGGCAATCTTAAATACCCGATTGTCGCCGTAATTGCGCACATACGTCTGGTATCTTCTGTATTCATCCGCGTAGTAGGAAGGGCGCATGTTGCCTCCGCAGCCCCAGTTTTCATTGCCGACTCCAAAGTACTTGATCTTCCAAGGCTCAGCATGGCCGTTCTCAGCGCGCAGATTCGCCATGGGGGAGACGCCGTCAAATGTCATATACTCCATCCACTCGCTCATCTCCTGGACAGTGCCGCTTCCCATATTGCCGTTTATGTATGGCTCACAGCCTATCTGGCGGCAGAGTTCCAGAAATTCATGGGTTCCGAAGGAATTGTCCTCCACCACGCCGCCCCAGTGGGTATTGACCATCTTCTTTCTGTTTTCTTTCGGGCCGATGCCGTCTTTCCAGTGGTATTCATCGGCAAAACAGCCGCCCGGCCAGCGAAGAACCGGAACCTTAATCTTCTTAAGCGCCTCCACCACATCTTTTCTCATCCCGTTCTCGTTGGGAATATCGGAATCCTCCCCCACATAGATTCCGCCATAGATGCAGCGTCCCAGATGCTCTGAGAAATGTCCGTAAATATTCCTGTTGATCCTGCTTTTCTTCTTCTCTGTGTTGACAATCAGTCTGCTCAAAATCCTTTCCTCCTGTTTCTGCTTTGTTTTTATTAAAGACGGTGACCTGTGCGCGGAGCGTGCAGGTTATCGTTTAAGTATTTACTTTAATAATAAACTTATTTCTTTATGTTTTGATAATACTATATCAATTTTGCAGTGTCAATCACTATTTTAAAAAATGTAAATGTTTTGTTTCATTTTTCTTTTATTTATTCAAGTCTTGACTTAACCTTTTTCTCAGCGTTATAATACAGACAGCTGTTTTATTATTTACCTCACATCATGTCAGGATAAAAAGGAGGTTCCTCATGCTGCATCTCCATTCTTTACAGGAAGCCCTTCCCGTCTTCAAGGCGCTCAGTGCCCCCATGCGGATCCGGATTCTGGAATTGTTAGACCGGGAAGGGGAAAAGAATTTAAATGATATCGCGAAAGCGCTGAATTTGACAAACAGCGCCATCTCCCTCCATATAAAAATACTGGAAGACGCAGGACTCGTCACCCTGCGCACCACAGCCGGGAAACGCGGTTCCATGAAGCTGTGCAGTCCGATGCACACTTCTCTCTTTGTGGACATGTTTCCGGCCCGTCAGAATGAGGAGGAATGCTACACCGACGAGATTGCGGTCGGCTCTTACTCTCTCTGCAGGATTCACCCCACCTGCGGCATCGCCACACCGGAGAAGATTATCGGATCCTTTGACGATCCGCGGTATTTTCTTTTTCCCGAAAGGAACCAGGCGAATGTGTTCTGGTTTGAGGAGGGTTTTGTGGAATATATTCTGCCCAATCATCTGAAGGCGGGCCAGACTTTGACAGAACTTTCCCTGTCTTTTGAGATCTCGTCTGAGTCACCCGGTTATAATGAAGATTTTCCATCTGATATTCAGTTTTATTTTAATGGGATTTATCTGGGCTTCTGGATAAGCCCAGGAGATTTTGGCGCCAGAAGAGGCAGATTTACACCGGACTGGTGGCCGTCAGGATGCAATCAGTACGGGCTTTTAAAGACCCTGACCATCGACAGTACGGGAACGTATATCGACGGGGGAAGCCGGATTTCCGATGTCACCATCGAAGATCTGAATTTGACGTACAACAGCACCTTCACCTTCCGCTTCCAGGTGTCGAAGGATAGCCCTAACTGCGGCGGGTTTACGATCTTTGGAAAGCAGGCAGGGGACTACGGACAGGATATTGTATTTAAAACACATTATTCGCAAAAATGACGATAATCCGCGGTTTCCGGTGACGGTAAACCGCGGTTCATGGCAACAAGAATCCGCGGCCCCGACACGACATACTGTCACCCGGAACCGCGGATATTATCACCTGAAACTGCAAATATGCCCTGGCACCAGCCGCTGCCGGCGCTGTGCCTGTCAGTAATCCCCTTTTTTCAGAAGCCAGCGCATATAGGCAAATGTCTTCTTTTCCCCCTCATCCTTCAGCATAATCAGAAGCTTTTCCAGAAGAGCCCTCGTCTCCGGCGCGATCAGCATATACTGGCTGACGCGGCAGTAATACTCCCACGGAGCGGCGTTGGTATACGATTTCCCCTTATACGTCTTTGAGGCGGCAATCCGGTCCATCATCATCTCGATCACGTATTTAAGCGGCATCTTATGGCCGACCAGCCCTTTCGACGTATCAGCCGTAAAATCAATCCAGTATTCATAGTGGTGCTTATTCCGGCCCTTGTGGTGAAGCCACGCCCGGGAGAAACCCGTCACTTCCCTCTCCGCTGCGTTGGGGCTTCTCGTCCCCTGATAGTAGATGACGCCCGGGATGAATTCCTCCGGGCTGTATTTCGACAAGTCGTGGAGCAGTCCCTGTTTATAGAGTCCCACACGGAAACAATTTTTCATAACCCGGAATTTATGGGCTGTAATCGTATGAAAATGGCCCCAAAGATTTGCAAATTTCATATTTTCTTCCTTTCTGCTGCCATTCCTGGCCCCGGTGCGGAAGGCCTGGGAGGGAGGGCGGCAGGTGCCGCCCCTTCTCCCGGGCCTTCCACACCGGGACGGGCGGGAACGGCAGCTTCTTTCTGAATTTTTGAATATAAAATGTTTGACACCTTCCACATTCTATGCTATTCTTAGGGAAGTTGCAGACGAACTGCAGCTGACATACTATAATAATTTTTTTATTCATTTTGGAGGTATCACAATGAAGGGTACAGTTAAGTGGTTTAACAACCAAAAAGGTTACGGATTTATTTCCGACGAGCAGGGTAACGATGTATTCGTTCACTACTCAGGACTGAACATGGAAGGTTTCAAGTCCTTAGATGAGGGCGCTTCCGTTGAGTTCGACGTAGTAAACGGCGAAAAAGGACCTCAGGCTGTCAACGTTACTAAATTATAATCATTGACCTAACGATGTACCTATTTCAATATACAGGAAGAAGTACGAGTTTCACATGATTACAGACAGAGCCATCCACTATCCGGATGGCTCTTTTTGATTGGCGACGATAAGCTGCACATGCACGTGGGGTATCGCCGCTAAAGGCAGATGAATGTCATAGCCTCCCCGCCTACCGCGTAGCCTGTTCCTTCAGTTCCGCCAGTTCTTCCACTGTAAACTCATATTTCTTATTGCAGAAATGGCAGTTGACCTCGATGGTCTTCCCCTCTTCTATCATATCGTCCAGTTCTTTCTTTCCGATGCTGATAAGCGCCTTCTCCACCAGTTCCTTCGTACAGTTACACTCAAATTTCGTCGGGACTTTATCCATGATCTCCAATCCGAAATCTCCCAGGATATGGGTAAGAATCATCTCCGGCGTGTCGCCCGCGTCGAGAAGCGCTGTGATGGAGGTGATTTCCCCAAGCCTTGCCTCCAGCTTGTCAATCATCTCGTCAGAGGCGCCCGGAAGCAGCTGGATCATGAAGCCGCCCGCCTGTTTCACCGTATTGTCCTTATTCATCAGAACCCCCAGCGCCACAGAAGATGGCGTCTGTTCCGACGTGGCATAATAATAGGTTAAATCCTCGGCAATCTCACCGCCGACCAGGATGGTCTGTCCCACATACGGTTCCTTTAAGCCGATATCTTTGATCACGCTTAAGACACCTTCCCCGACAGCGCCGCCTACATCGAGTTTCCCTTTCTCATTGGGGGGAAGCATGACAGACGGGTTAAAAGCATAGCCCTTAACATTTCCCTTAGAATCAGCCGTCACAGTCAGACCTTCAATCGGACCGCTGCTCTGAATCTTGATTGTCAGTAAATCGTCCTCACCCTTCATCATGACACCCATCATGGCGCCGGCTGTGAGGAGCCGTCCCAGCGCAGCTGTAGCCACCGGGCTCGTATTGTGGGCGCTTCTCGCGTATTCGACCAGATCCTTTGTCGTCGCCGCAAATGCCCGTATCTGATGATCTCCCGCCGTAGCGCGGACAATATAATCAGCCATATTTTTACTCCTTCTTTCTTTTTCCTTTTTCCCTCGCAACGATATAGATTCGCTCACTGTCCTCCCGAACCGGCTCTCTCGAAAAAGCATCATAGGCCGCGACAAATTCCATCCCTGCCTCAGCTAACGCCTCTTTCACCGTGTCCGGAGAGTAAGCCCTCTGATAATGAGTCTCCGTATATTTCCGGTATAAACCGCTCTCCTCCCGGATAAACAGAGATAAATCGTACTCATTGATCATGGTTTCCTCATCGTAATAATTGTCCCAGATAAAGCTGCTCTCTTCCCGGTCTTCCGCGATCGTGGAATCACCGAGAAGCGTCTCATACTTATAGATTGTATTCAAATCAAAAATAAAGATACCTTCCGGGTCCAGATAATTATTGACCAGCGAAAATACCTCCACCAGTTCCTCATATTCGAGAATATAATTCATACAGTCGCAGATGCTGACTACGGCGGCCACGGTTCCATACAGTTCAAACTCCCGCATATCCTGAAGCAGGTACAGAATGTCATGGCCCGATTCTTCCCGTTTTTCCATGGCAATCTGAAGCATGTCCTCTGAGTTGTCCACTCCTATCATATCGTATCCCGCCGCGGAAAGCAGTTCTGTCATACTTCCGGTCCCGCATCCCAAATCAAGCACCAGCCCGTCCTTCACACCGTAATCCTTTAAAAGTCCTGTCAGATATCTACTCCACTCCTCATACGGAATATTGTCCATGAAGGTGTCGTACACTTCCGCAAATCCGGTATATTGTTGATCCATCCCGTCTTCCTCCAAACAGCCTGACGGCCCGCACATTTATATAAAGAAACAGGTGTTGCAGAGATACCACAGACGGGATCCATAATCCCGTTCTCTGGGTACTCTGCACCACCCGCCAGCGCATCATCTGTCATAAGCCGCACACCCTGGGCGCAGCCTGCCATCACAATTAAGCGTTCCGTCCGCAGCACTTTTTGTACTTCTTGCCGCTGCCGCAGGGACACGGATCATTTCTGCCAATCTTCGGTCCTTTGACAATGGTTCCGGAAGCCTTCTGCTTCTTGTACAGTTCCTTGCGCTTCTCTTCAGTCAGAATATCATCCCACTGCGGAAGGTTGTACAGCCACTCTGCCTTCGCCTCCACCATGTTGTAGTATAACTTCTCCGGATCAATTAAAATCTTTACGGAAGTATGC
>CAUEKH010000054.1 GCA_959018155.1 uncultured Hungatella sp. | reverse complement strand
TTTCATCCATCAGCCGGACCGTCTCCATATCCGGGACTACAATCTGAAATACATCAGCAGCCCCCATACTATCAAACCCATCCGGCACATTTTTTTCCGCGGAAACCACCTCATACGTCCGGTCAAATATCGCAAACTGATTTCCACTGTATGCCTTTCCATCACACAATATCATAACCTGGTTTTCAGAGAGATGTACATTTTCCCCGGTCTCACGGTTATAGTCTTCTTCCGGGATGAAAAACAGATAGGAAAGTTCCGTATAATCCATAAGATCTGGCAGTTCCACCTCAAATCTGCCGTCTCTGTTTACAGCAGCAAATCCCGAATACCGGTAACTCACCGCCTCTTTCCGTTCCACCCCCGCCTCTTTTAATGCCTGAGCCACAGCTTTATCGGCCATTTCCACCGCCTCGTCGCTAAAATCATGGACTGTGACCACATAATCCCGGGGATACCTGTTTTTCATCACATTGTCCATCCCCGCGTACAGGGTAACTGTCGAGGACAAAAGCACGAGGACTGCCGTAGACAGGATACAGATAATTGACAGGCCCGCCGCATTCTGCCTCATCCGGTAAATCATGCCGGACAGGGAAATAAAATGGCGCGCCTGATAGTAATACGCCTTATTCTTCTTCAATTTCTTAAGAAGCGTCACGCTTCCCACCGCAAAGAGACACCACGTTCCCACAATTACGAGAATCACCGCCAGAAAGAATGCAAAAATAATGACGGTTATCTGTTTTGTTGTCACTGCTAAGTAATACCCTCCGCCGAGACAGAGAATTCCCAGTCCGGTAAGGAAAATGCTTCCCGACGGTTCCTTCTCCCCCGCCTTCGATTCTCTCAGCATATCCACCGGTTTAAACCGGTAAACCTGCCAGATATTGTAGAGCAAAATGACGGCAAAAATAAAGAAAAACAGTTTCACCGAATGGAACGCAGCTTCCGGGACAAAGCTGAAATTCCAGTTGATTGTCAGATTCATCAGCTTGTATAAAAACAGGGTAAACACTCTTGTAAGCAGGAATCCCGCTGCCAGACCTCCCCCTAAACTGATGGCCGCGGTATAAACCGCCTCATAGATTAAGATTCTGGCAAGATGCTTCTTTTCAAGGCCCAGCACACGGAAAACTCCAAATTCCTGTTTTCTCCGCTTCATCAGAAATCCATTGGTATAGAAAAGAAAGAAAAACAGGAAAAAATTCATAATTCCATTGCCTAAAGTCAGGATTTCAATGATAGCCCATCCGCCCGGCATCTCTGCAAATCCTGGATTTCCGATCAGAGAGGCCATAATATACGTCATCATGACGGCCCCGGCACAGGTGAGAAGATACGGAAGATAGAGTGTCTTATTTTTCTTCATATTGTCTGCGGCCAGCCTGGGATAGAGATGCTTATTCATGGCGGTCACCACCTGTCGCTATGACTGCCAGAGTATCGGAAATTCTCTGGTACATCTTCTCCTCACTCAAGTTTCCCCGGTAAAGCTGATGGAATACCTCTCCGTCCTTGATAAACAGGACGCGACCCGCGTGGGCGGCCGCCCTCACGCTGTGGGTCACCATCACAATCGTCTGCCCCTCCCGGTTGATCTCCTCAAACAGTTCTAAGAGCTGGTCCGATGCCCGGGAATCGAGAGCGCCTGTGGGCTCGTCCGCCAGTATCAGTTTCGGATCCATCACCAGGGCTCTGGCCACCGCCGCCCTCTGCTTCTGACCTCCCGACACCTCATAGGGGAATTTATCCATCAGGCCGTCGATTCCCAGCTTCTTCACGATGGGAGCCGCCTTCGCTTCCATTTCCTTATAGCTTTTCCCCGCCAGCACCATGGGAAGGAAAATGTTATCGCGCAGGGAAAATGTATCCAGCAAATTAAAATCCTGAAATACGTATCCCAGATGGTCCCGCCGGAACGCGGCCATATCTTTCTCCCTAATTCCTTCCATATTCTTTCCATCGAGAAGGACCTCGCCGGATGTCGGTTTATCGAGAGCCGCCAGGATGTTTAAAAGCGTGGTCTTTCCGGATCCCGACTCGCCCATAATGGCGGCAAATTCTCCCGCCTCCACAGTAAAATCCACATGGTTTAAAGCCTTAACAGGACTTCCGCCAAAACGGGTGGTATAGACCTTCTCTAATTTCTTCACTTCCAGTATTGCCATATGCCATACCTCCTTTTTAAGATTCATCAAGAGTATAGCAAAAAACCAGCTAAATCTGCCATAGATTCTTCTTACATTTTAATTGGAATCCTTACAAAAATGAAAGGTTATCCTGCCTGAGGCTACTCCGTCTGATTTTCCCTTTCTGAGACTACCCCGTCTGATTTTCCCTTTCTGAGACTACCCGTCTGATTTTCCCTTTCCTGAACCTACTCTGTCTTTAAATTCACAGTCCCTAAGTGCAGACGGACGCGCGTTCCCTTATCCACCTCTGATTCAATCTCTATGGAGTGGCCTAAGCGGGTCAGGATTTTCCTGCAGAGATAAAGGCCGATTCCTGTGGCGCGTTTCTGGAGACGGCCGTTATTTCCCGTGTAACCGTTTTCAAAAATGCGGGAAAGATCTTCAGGGACAATGCCGATCCCCGTATCCTCAATCATCAGAACCGGGCCGCCATTTTCCGGCTGATTTCCGGACGGCTTCTCTTCCTCCACCCGTATGGTAATCGTTCCCTCATTCGTATATTTTAAGGCGTTGGACAAAAGCTGCTCAATGACGAACTGCAGCCATTTCTCATCAGTCAGGACGCGGCTGTCTGCCGGGCGGTAATCGAGGCCTATCTTCTTATCAATAAACATCGGAGCATATTTGTGGATGGCCTGCCGGATGATACTGTCCAGACTGCACGTCGCAAATACCAGATCGGGGCTGTCTGCTCTGACATACTGGAGGGCCATCTCCACGTACTGTTCGATTTTAAAGAGGGAGGCTTTGAGTCTTCCGTATTCCGGCCCGTCATGGAGCTGAAGGACCAGGTTCATGGCTGAAATCGGGGTTTTAATCTGATGAACCCACATGGTATAGTACTCATTTCTCTCCTGTTCCTTCTCCTCATATTCCTCCGCCAGACGCTTCTTCTCTTCCACCATGGCGTTTACTATCTTCTGGTACTGCTCTTCTATGGCGTCTGCCGCCTTGGGAAGTTCCCAGACTCCGCTTTGCCCCAGTTCCAAGGCCTTTTGAAGGGCATCGTAACGCGCGCAAAAGCGGCTGAAACTGTAAACAGCCGCAGGGACCGCCACTGCCAGGCATAAAATCCAGGCATAGAGAACCGCCTCCGCCGGGAGACGGTACAGCCAGAAAACCACAGCTGTAATAAGGAAAAAGAGCGCGCCCAAAAGAAATGTTCCCTTATGTGCGGCCGCCCACAGAGCAGCCATTGTTTTTTTCTTTTTCATGAAATGAAATACCCCGTCCCTTTCTTTGTGACAATCATCCCCTCCAGGCCGGCCTCCCCCAGCTTCTTTCTCAGCCGGTTGATGTTGACGGTCAGGGTATTGTCATCCACATAGCTGTCTGACTCCCAGAGCCGCGTCATCACTGCCTCCCGCGTCACCACCTTGCCCCGGTTCTCCATGAGAATCTGAAGGATGCGGAATTCATTTCGCGTCAGCGGGATCGTTCTCTCCTGAAAGGTGAGCGTCTCATTGTCGCAATTCAAAATCGCCCCTCTGTGTTCAATCAGACGGCTTCCGGCGGAGAAATCATAGGCCCGCCGCAGCATGGCCTGAACCTTGGCGGTCAGCACGCTCAAATCAAAGGGCTTTGCCAGGAAATCGTCCCCGCCCATGGACACCGCCATAATAATATTGATTTTATCAGCAGCCGAGGAGAGAAATATAACCGGAACCCTCGAAACTTTTCGTATCTCCCCGCACCAGTGGTAGCCGTCAAAAAAGGGCAGCGTAATGTCCATCAGGACAAGCTGCGGGTCAAAGGCAACAAATTCTGCCATGACATTCTTAAAGTCCTCGGCGCACGCCACCAGATACCCCCACGATTCCAGATGCTCCTTAACCGCGCCGGCGATGATCGGATCATCCTCAACAAGAAATATTTTATACATGATATCTTTCCTTTTTGTCAGATTTTTTACCATTATACCATCTGTTTCTTAAGTTTTTCCTTAATTTGGGTAACATATTTTTTTATTTTCCATCGGGCTGTCCACTTGCCCGGCGCGCTTCTCCATGCTATACTTGCATTTGGAAAAAATGTATACTTTTTCATAAAATGTTGAAATACGGAGGACCCCCATGACAACCGACTTAACCGTGGAACAGCCACGAAAGACACTGTGGCGCTTTCTGCTTCCCATGCTTTTAAGCGTCATGTTCCAGCAGTTTTATAATATTGCCGACAGTATGATAGCCGGCCGCTTTGCCGGTGAGGATGCGCTGGCGGCAGTCGGCGCCTCTTATCCGATTACCGTCATTTTTATGGCATTTGCCACCGGAAGCAACTTAGGCGCATCCGTCATTGTATCCCGTTTATTCGGGGCCAAAGATTTTAAGCGCATGAAGACGGCCATCAACACGTCATTTATCGCCTGCGGCACCCTGGGGCTCGCCCTTACTCTTTACGGGATAGTCTTCTGCGCGCCCATGATGCGCTGGATTCGGACGCCTGACAACGTATTCTCCGACGGGGCGCTCTATCTGCGGATCTATACATACGGGCTGATATTTCTGATTCTCTACAATGTCTGCACCGGTATTTTCACGGCATTCGGGGATTCAAAGACCCCTCTTTACTTTCTGATCGGCTCATCTGTGGGAAATATTATCCTCGACATCTGGTTCGTGGCCTATTTTCACATGGGTGTGGCCGGCGTGGCCTGGGCTACCTTTCTGGCGCAGGGCGTCTCTTCAATTCTGGCGGTCACAACGCTCTTTCACCGCCTGAAAGGGATGGTTCCGACGGGGAGATACGTGAAACCGGCCCTGTTCGATTTCCTTCTATTCAGGCAGACAGCGGCGATTGCCGTTCCCAGCATCCTGCAGCAGAGCGTCATCTCCGTCGGTAATCTCTTCATCCAGATTATCGTCAACCATTATGGTTCCGCCACCATTGCCGGATACTCCGCCGCCATCAAGCTGAATACTTTCGCCATCACGGCCTTTATGTCACTTGGAAGCTGCTTATCCAGCTATACGGCCCAGAATCTCGGCGCCGGGAAAGGGGAACGGATCCGGGCTGGTTTTTCCACCGGCGTCCGCCTCTCTCTGATGGCCTCCCTCCCGTTTGTGGGGCTGTATTTCTTATTCAGCAGGCAGATGATGGGGCTGTTCCTCGACTCAGGCAGTACAGAAGCCATACAGGCAGGCGTGATGTTTTTGAAAATCGTTTCGCCATTTTATCTCATGATATCCATTAAGCTGATGGCCGACGGCATTTTAAGAGGATCCGGCGCTATGATTTACTTCGTCATCGCCACGATTCCGGATCTGATTATCCGGATTGTATTCGCCTTTCTCTTATCGCCGCGTTTTGGCAGTACGGGAATCTGGATGGCATGGCCTTTCGGCTGGGCGGCAGCGACTGCGCTCACCATGATTTTTTACAGGAAAATCGTATCGCAGTACCCAAAACAGGAGAAAGTTTCACCAGACAGCGCTATATAGAACTGAACGGCTGGAATCATTTGCAGGACAAAAAATCCTGGCTGATTCCAGCCGTTTTATTGAAGACGGTGACTTATGCGCGGCGCGTGCAGGTTATCGTTTTTTCAACCGCCTGTTTTATTTTTCCCCCGACTCTTTATCTAATCTCCGAAAGGTGCCCCCTTCCGTGTTTTTCCTTACAAACCCGGAAGGGAAATCTGTTCGTACTCCGCCTCTTTTGCTAATGGCGCAGGCTCTTTAAGCAGATACTCCTTCAGCCTGCTGCCATTGAAAACCCAGTCCTCCACTGCGTCCTTCTCCAGAAGCAGCGGCATCCGGTCGTGGGTACAGGCCATGGAATCATTGGCTTTCGTCGTCAGGATTACGTAATGGTTTCCGTCTTCAAACCGGCTGTAAAATCCGGCCATAAACAGCACTTCTCTGTCTTCCCGCAAAAATGTGATCCTGTCCCGGTTTTTATTCCACTCATAGAATCTCGAAGCCGGAACCACGGCCCGCCTGGAAATCACGGCATCATGGAACATCTTCTTCTCGAGGACCGTCTCCGCCCTGGCGTTGATGACAAGACCTTTTCCGCCCACTCCGGGAAATCCCCACCGCTGGCGTTCCACCTCCAGATGGCCGCCAGCATCCACCAGAATTGGCGCCGTATCTGACGGCACCACGTCCGTGCTCCTAAGGCCCAGCCGCTCCGCGCGCATATCCCGATCCATCTGCTGAAGCAATTCACAGATCGCTTTTTCCGTCTCAAAATCAATGAAATATCTGCCGCACATGCAATCGTGTCCTTTCTCTAACCATTCACTTCCGGAGTTACTCCAGCCTGGCCGTAACGATTTCCAGAAGAGCCTTCTTCATATCATCGGCCATATCAGCGCTTTCTATTTCAGAAATCAGACACTCTGTATGGCATTCCCGCTCTATCACATGATAGAGTTCATTCTTTACATCGTACTTCATCTGTGCGCGGTTCAGAATCTCATAACACTTGGGAACTACCCGGTTTGGCGCCAGAGCAGGCGTATTTCCCAGTAACACTTCAATCTTCTCATCTGCCGGAAGCCGGGGAAGTCCAACTGTCAACACATTTCTGACCTTATCATACCGTTTATCCACAATCACCGGCTGCTCTCCACACACGGCTGTGACCGCGGCGGCGGTATCTTCAGACACACCGTAGAACACGATCCGATACGTTCTGTTCTCCGGAATCAGGGACGCATCTCCCTCGCACGGCTCAATGACAAAGGAACCATTTTCCCAGTCAAGGGTAAATTGGGTCCGGACGGATTTTCCTTCCTCATACGCCATGGTCTGCCCGTCATCTTCGTACAGGGTAAATGCGCCATCTGCTCCGCCGAATACGCGAAGCTCTACCGACTCCGGATTCCCCGTATGGGCGCTCACCGTCTCCTCTGTCTCCATCGGAACAATACCGCCGGCCTTCGCAAGCACCGGGATTGTCTCCAGCGTGCGGAACATTTCCACAGTGCGTCCGCCACGGTACGACAGACCGCTGAAGAAATCGAACCAGATGCCCTCAGGCAGCCACGTCTTTACAGAGCCCATGGCGGACGCCTTGCAGACCGGCGAGGTAATCGGGTTCACCAGCAGTTCCGTACCGAAGAAATACTCATTTTTAAATTCATAAGCCTTCTGCAGCTGCGGGTAACGGAAATAGAGCGGCCGCACCAGAAGCTGTCCCTCTTTCGTGCATTTGTAGTTCATGGTGTAGAGGTAAGGAATCAGCTGGTGGCGGAGACGGAGGAATTCTCCCATAACCTCCCGCGCCTCTTTTCCGTATTTCCACGGTTCCTTGCCGGAAAACTCATTATTGGAACTGTGCAGCCTCATGATCGGGGAGAACACGCCGTACTGCACCCAGCGGGTCGTCAGTTCATCGTCCCGATAGCCATTCATATGACCGCCGATATCGTGGCTCCACCAGCCATACCCGGCGTTGCTGGCCATATTGGTAAAATACGGCTGGAAACCAAGGGATTCCCAGGTAATCACCGTGTCCCCGGAAAATCCGATGGGGTACCGGTGGCTGCCCAGACCGGCATACCGTGAAAATGTCAGCGGCCTCTTCCCGTCTCTCATGCTGTCCAGAAAATGGTAATGGTTTAACATCCACAGAGGATCGAGCCCCGCTTTCCCGCTTCGGCTGCCCTGCTGCCAGTCAACCCACCAGAAATCCACGCCCTCCTCTTCCATCGGGTGGTGGACGCACTCAAAATACGTTTCCAGGAACTTTCTGTCGGAGATATTGAACTCAACCTGCTCCTCTTTCTCTGTATCGACCCCCATGCGGGCCGCAGCAGCCGGGTACGGTTCCTCATAAGCCCGGATTCCGTCGGCCGGATGAACGTTGAGCGTCACCGCTTTCCCCCGGCGGTGCAGCTCCTTTAAAAATTCCCGGTGATCCGGAAATAACTCCCGGTTCCATGTATAACCGGTCCAGCCTTTGCCGTATTTCTCAGGAATATCGACGAGATGCCAGTCCATGTCGATAACCGATACGGAAAATGGCAGCTTCTCCGCATCAAACCGGTCCATCAGCTCCAAATATTCCTCCTGGGTATATTTATAATACCGGCTCCACCAGTTTCCGAGAGTAAATCTCGGAAGCAAAGGCGTCTTCCCGGTAAGCCGGAAATAGTCGCGCAGGCACTTCTCATACTCTCTGCCATATGCAAGGAAATAGATGTCGGTGTGCCCCTCAACCGCAGGCATCACCCAGCCTTCCTCATCCAAGCGGAAGGAAGTGGTGTCATCGAGACATCCGAAACCATTTTTCGACAGTACGCCGGTTTCCAGCGGAATCTCCCCGTCCGCCTCGTCGAGTGTTCTGGCCGTTCCCGGAAGCATGTCCCCCTGAGTGCCGTAATACCAGACCGCATAGCCGGTATAAGGGTTGGATTTCATCCGAATCCGCAGACCGTCCTGAGAAAATGGCTTCCTGTCGTAAATCAGACAGAGCAGTTTCGTCTCTATCTGCAGTTCTTCCTCTGACTCCCTCACCTCGAACCAGGCATCGTCGAGACGCCGGTTCATCACCATCTGTGTCCGCTCATCAACAAATTCTCCGCTCACGCTGTACTCACACCGGATCATGCAGTCTGTAAGTACGGTAAAACGGTAATGATCGCCAGTAATCATCTGGCCTTTTGAGGCGGCAGGATTCCCCTCACAATGATAGCTTAAATCCATAAAAACTCCTTCCAAACCACGCTCATAAACAGTCTCTTATTCGTGGTTTTCCTGTAATTATTCTGTCACTTTGAGTATATCAGGATCATGCCATATAGCAAGGGTTTTTTCACCATTTTCACTTAGTATTTTCACTTTCCTCCCGTTTCCGCTTGAATGTCAGAATAGTTCATGATATAATTTTTATGAACGTTTTTATTGTTCGTCTTACAGAGAAAGGACAGGGCCTATGAAACAGAGTCTGGCAGATGTGCAAAAGCGTCACCAACAATTACTCGATTTACTGGAGGCACGCGGTTCTCTGAAGGTTTCAGAGGCCAGTGAACTCTTTCACGTATCGAATTTAACGATCCGGCGGGATTTCGCGGAACTGGAGGAAAAGGGATATGTCACGCGGTTTCACGGCGGGGCAAATTTCATTTCAGGCAGTATGGAGACAACTCCCATATTTGAAAATAAGGACACCATGCACCAGGCGCAGAAACAGCAGATTGCCCGGGTCGCCTCCGGCTTCATCAAGGAGAAGGATATCGTATTTCTGAACGCGGGAACCACTACCCTTGAGCTCATCCGCTGCATCAAAGATAAAGATATCACGATCATTACCAACAACGCCCTGGCCTGCACCGTCATTGAAAATGGAACCGCCACGCTCATCTCAACCGGCGGAGAGTACAACAAGCGCAACAAATCATACGCCGGCGCGTCGGCCACAAATCTGATTGACAAGGTATCCGCCACGGTCTGCATCCTCGGCGCCAACGGGATCCACCCCAGAGATGGCGTGACCACTTACGCCTACTTGGAAACCATGATCAACGAAGAAATGATTAAGCACTGCAAGGGGAAAAGAATTATCGCCGCTGACGGATCCAAAGTCGGGCGGATCTTCTGTTATACCAGCGTTTCCATCCATGACATTGATGTTCTCGTTACGGATTCCTCTGCCAATGAGGAAGATTTAGAGAATATGCGCCGTCTTGGGATCCAGGTTATTTTAGCCGACCAGGTGTAGGGAACGGGCATCAAAAATAAGGCTTCCGCACAGCTGTCTTCTGCGCGGAAGCCTTATTTTATTGAAGACGGTGACCTGTGCGCGGAGCGTGCAGGTTATCGTTTCTTTCATAAGCTTAGTGGCGATGCATCGCAACCTCTGTCGCATTCTGCATCTTTAAGTTCTCATGTACTTCTCTCTTATCTGCCTGGCCAATCAGAAGATCACGGGCCTTCTTTGCCTCGCCTTCGCTCTTGTGCTTGCTCGGGCCGCCGACACAGCCGCCGACGCAGACCATACCTTCCACAAAGTCATCCGGAAGCTTGCCAATCTTTAAGAGCATCAGGGCTTTCTTACACTCGGCAGCGCCGTCACACTTCATCACGCTGATATCGGCGTTCTCCCCTGTCTCCTTTAAGCACTCCAGTACAGCCGCGGTTACGCCGCCGCCGTTGCCGAACCGTTTTCCGAATACAGAACCCTGCTGGAGAGTATTCTCCTCTGGCTCTAAATCTACGCCCTTTGCCATCATCATGGCGTGAGCCTCGCCCAGCGTCATGGCGTAGTCGGCGTTGTCACTGATATTCAAATCGAGAGTCTCGCTCTTCTTGGCGATACACGGACCGATAAATACGGTGATCGTCTCCGGATCCTGCGCCTTTAACATTCTTGAAACGGCGCACATCGGGGAAACCGTTGTGGACATATTGTCCAGCAGCATCGGATAGTGCTGTTTAATCATGTTGACGAATGCCGGACAGCAGGAGGTCGTCATCTTCTTGCCTTCCTTATACGCTTCCGCCCACTCTGCAGCCTCTGCGGCAGCGGTTAAGTCGCCGCCCAAAGCAACCTCCACCATGTCGGCAAAACCAATCTTCTTTAACGCGGTTCTCCAGCTTGCCATGGTGATATCCGGGCCGTACTGGCCTTCTGTGGCAGGCGCCACCATAGCGACTACCTTCTTGCCTGCATTGATCAAGTTGATGACATCTACCATAAATGTCTTGGATCCAATAGCACCGAACGGACAGCTGTGGATGCAGGCGCCACACTGGATACATTTACTCTCATCAATAACAACGATTCCATCCTCGTCCATGGTGATGGCATCCACCGGACA
>CAUEKH010000053.1 GCA_959018155.1 uncultured Hungatella sp. | reverse complement strand
CAGGTTATCAAGACTGAGTCTCCACGTTTTCTCAGTCTTCAACAGAGGTGTCTTTTCCCCGGCAAGAAGCGCCTTCGTATCAGCGAGCGCTTCCCCCAGCGCCCATACCGTCATGATGAAAAAGGCCAGAATACCGGTAAGCGGGGCGGCTCCCACTATCCCCGTAATCGCTGCCGCCAGAGCCTTAGCTTCTCCTCGCTTCTGCTGATTTGATAATATATGGATCAGGTTAAATCCCTCTCTGACCATCACCAGTTCCAGAACCGCATGTTTTAAATTCTCCTCCTCTGTCGACTCTCCTCCCAGCAGATACTCCTGCTCATACTGCATCTCTTTCTCCTCATCGCAACAGAAACACGTCAAAAAGCGGCCGCAATAT
Organism: uncultured Hungatella sp.; assembly: GCA_959018155.1. GTDB lineage: Bacteria > Bacillota > Clostridia > Lachnospirales > Lachnospiraceae > Hungatella. The sequence continues at coordinate 10,586 of CAUEKH010000053.1, read as the reverse complement.
TCATCCGTCAAAAGCCGGTCCAGGAGGCTGTCTTCCCATTCCGCTTCGTCCTGTTTCGTTGCAGTTGCAGATGGAAGTTCCTTTAATGGCCAAATCCCGTCAGAAACCTCGCTCCCCTCCGGCAGGACCAGGGAAAGCAGATCCAAATCTACCATTTTCCCTATTTCCTCCAGAATATCCTGCTTCTCCGGCTCCTTCATTCCTACAGTAAAGGAGAGGGACGGAATCTCAACTTTCTCCCAGATTACTCTGACCGACTCCCACAATCCGTCTTCATCCGGTCCTTCTTCCATCTCATCTACATCCCATTCGGCAATAATCTCTTCCACTTCTTCTGAGCGCTCTGCAGCCTGTTCTATGATCGGGATTACCGCATCCATCTTCTGCGGCAGCCCGTCTATCTCCACTCTTCTCGTTCCCTCCTGTGCGGTGTAGGACTCGTATTCACTCAGTTCTGACTCCAGAGAAGCACGGACAGAGGCGCTTAAATCCTCTTTCTGGCTTTCCATTTTACTGCGCGTTTCTTCTAAGTCCGCCGCCAGCTTATCCGCACGTTTATCATACGTTTTAACCAGTCCCGGCAGCCGCCGGATTTCTTTTATCAGTTTCTTCGCCTCACTTCGGAAGCCGCTGCCATCCCAGTTTCCTATTTTTCCTGCTGCCGCCTGCCTGTAAGTTCTCTGTTTATCCAGAGATTTTCCTATCTCTTCCAGCGCTTTTTCCAGCTTCACAGCCGATTTCGCATGGCCGCTGTAGACATCTGAAATCTCTCCGAGGGATTTTGCCTCCTTTAAGCTCTCCAAAAGATTCTTAGCGCCGTCCTCGTCACTTCCAATCCCTTCCCAGATTCCAAATTTCATGTAATCCACAATTTCCTGCTGAAGATGGCGGCCATTATCGGCCGTGGCAGGCGTCACATGATCCACAGAGGCCGATTCCATCACCATCGGATACCAGCCATGGTTCTCCTCATAGGGCTTCATGTATTCCAGCCACTGATCTCCCAGCTCTTCCGGTTCCCCAAATTCAAGAAGAAAAAGACGGTACTCATCCCAGACCTCTCTGTGGTAATTGCTGAAAACAGAATCCATGGCTGAATCAGCCGCCATTTTCAAATACCAGCTGGCACCGGCGGTCCGTGCGGACTCAATGAGCCCGCACATCAGACTGAGAATGCACAGGAAAACCAGGCTCAAAAACACGGTGATTTCCCCCCGTTCTTCCATCCGCAACCGGCTTTCTCTCATAATTAATACACCTCTTTAGACTGCTTGTTAATTTCCTTGAAAATGTTGTCCAGCAGAGCCGTAATCTGTTTTTTGAATATAATTACCAGGCCGATTAAGACCACCAGTATCAGAACCACCTCAATCACTCCCACACCATCCTCTTCAATCAGAAATGACTTTACCTGCTTCTTTAATTCTTTACCCATAATCATTCTCCTTCCTTCTAATAAAATGTCAGAAACGCCGGCACAACGATCATAACCATCACGATCCCCAGCATCAGAAACAGTGGCAGCAGAAGTTTCGTTCCTGCCTCCTCTCCCAGCTTTCGCGCCAGGTTCTTCCGCTGTTCAAAGGCAGATGTCATCTCCAGTTCCAAAGCCTGACGCAGATTCTTACTTCCTGTTTTGCGGTTCTGTTCCAGAAGAGCCGCCAGCTTTACATAAGGCTGAAGCCCGCATCGTCTGCCAAACTCATTGTAGGCTTTCCCTTCTGAAAGGCCGCTGCTCAAACGGGCTGCCGTGTGGCACATCTCTTCATATGCAGGCCGCCGTTCTTTTGTCCCCCGCTCCACCGCCCTTTCATACTCTTCTGTAATCAGTTCCCAGGAAGCCCTGATTGTCATTCCCGCACCGATAAATACCATCAGTTTAGATACAATCCCCGCGTAATCCAGAAGCAGAAGCCTCTCCCGCATCTTTAAGGCATTTTCCTGATTAACCTTTTCTCTGGCGGTCAAAAGGATTGCCAGAACAATCCCCAATAAAGGGATCATCCTGTAATCCGTCTCCTCCGCCATGGCGTACTGAAGCGCTCTGCCTTCCAAAGATGTGGGAAGTTCCAGCCGGTCCGCTGTCTGCTGCCGTTCATCCAGCTCCGTTACCGTTCTCAGCCATTTCTTAACGGCCGCTTCCTCCTCCGAAAGCAACGGCGGATAAACAACGGCGCGGATTTCATATTCCCTCTCGTGGATTCCATCTGTCACCGTAGCTTTTAAAAAAAACCGGCGGCCATTTTCTGATATCCCCTCGTTGTGTACAGTCCCGTAGGAGTCTATGATCTCCGGCTCCTCCGATTCCCATTGAACGCTAAAACCGTACGGTTCCAGCGTTCTTTTTAACTCCAGATTAGTACGGACTTCTTCCAGCGACTCATTATCTCCCAGTATCTGCTCTGCCAGTTCCGGAAGAATCTCATCAAAAACGGCTCCTGCTTCTGAATCCGTATACTGCCGTTCCCTCACCGGCACTGTAACCGTAAGGCCGCAGGCAGAGTCCGTCAGTCCTTTTACTTTAATCTCATACTGCAACTCCCCTTCCCCGTGGGGCGCCCGCTCAAGCGCTGCAATGGAAGACCCGTTTTTTCCATTTGACGCGCTCAAAATTACATACAGTAATAATCCGGCCAGCACACACATTGCGGCGGGCCACGGGCTGAAATTCCGATACGCCGGCAGTCCTGTAATTTTTCTTTTTTTCTCCACATTCTACACCTCAATTCTCATAATCTGTTTGGAAAGAATCAGAGCGCCTGCATACACAATCAGGCAAACCGTCATTAAGATTCTCCCTGCTCCCGTGTGATACATCACATCAAAGAATCCCGGGGAAGTCGCGTCAATATAGATCACAATAAAAAACGGGATCAGATTCATGATTTTCTGTTCAAACTGTTTTGACGCGTTCATGGTTCGGATCTCATCCTGAATCCTGATTCTGTCACCGATTACCGAGGCCGTATGGCTGATAATCGATACCAGCGTCCCCCCGCTTCGCTTCGCAACCGCAAATACCTCCGCAAAATTTTTGACATCATCAAGGCCGCACCGGTCCGCAAAATCCATCAATACCTGTTCCGCCGCCCGGTTCACCCTCATCTGCCCCTCCATATGGGCGAATTCACGGGTTATCAGGCTGTCAGCGCCATACATGGCTGTCAGTTCCCTGACGCTTGCCGCAAAGGCATTTTCCACAGAGTAACCGGCGCTTAAGAAAGAGGACAGGATGGTAATTCCCTCTTTGAATTCCATATTCAGTTTCTGAAGTCTTCTCTCCTTCAGTTCTTTTTTCATAATCAGGGGATAAGAAAGTGCCAGAGGCAGACTTATCAGAAATACCAGAAAGCTGTGATAAAAGACGTATGCGACTGCCGCGGCAAATCCACAGCCAATTGCCGTGTATTGAACCCACTCCTGAAAGTTCAGCCGGTACGTATCATAACATAATACCTGCTGCTTTAAGTTTTTCCCTGTGCTCCAGGGTCCCCACTTTTTTAAGTTCCCCACAGACGGTCTGGGAAGCCCCCACTGCCCCCTCATTCTCCTCCTGAAACTCAAACAGGGGATTAAGCCTGATTTCTCCTGCTTCAATACCAGCCACCTCCACAATAGAAAGCACTCTCCGGCTCCGGTCCCGGAGTCTGCCTAAATGTACCAGAATATCAAGAGCCGACGCTATCTGGCTTCGAACCGCCGGAAGCGGAAGCTCGGCGCCCATCAGCATCATCGTCTCAAGGCGCGATACCATGTCCTTCGGGCTGTTGCCGTGGCCGGTGCTTAAGCTTCCGTCATGGCCTGTATTCATGGCGGATATCATATCGAGAGCCTCCCTGCCGCGCACTTCTCCGACAATAATTCTGGACGGGTTCATCCGTAAGGCCGCGCGAATCAAATCCGCGATACTTACCGCGCCCTCCCCTTCAGAATTGGCTTCCCTCGTCTCTAGCCTCACAATATTAGGCACATGACGAATCTGAAGTTCCGCGGAATCCTCAATCGTTACCAGACGTTCATCCTCCGGGATAAATGCCGACAGCGCATTTAAAAAAGTACTTTTCCCCGAGTTGGTCCCGCCGCTGATGAAGATATTGTAGCCGCCTGCTACCAGTTTCTTTAAAAAGCCGGCCGCTTCTGTTGTAAGTGACTGGTATTTTATTAATTTCTCCATGGTTATCGGCTCCGGAAACTTTCGGATGGTGACCGCCGGGCCGTCGAGAGAAATCGGGGGCAGGACAATGTGGACACGGGATCCGTCTTCCAGCCTGGCGTCCGCAATCGGCCGCGATACATTGACTGTACGGTTCACCCGGCTGACAATCTGCTGTATCATGTCTTCCAGCTGTTCGCTGTTCTCAAAACACTTTTCCCACAGTTCCATCCGGCCGTTTTTCTCTATGAAAATCCTGCCGGCGCCATTCACCATAATTTCTGTCACTTCAGGGTTATCGACCAGTTCCTGCAAAACGCCGAGACGCCGGAAAGCATCGAACAGCCCGCCTCTCAATTTCAGCTTTTCCTTCAGAGGCAGGAAGCGGGACTGGCCATATTCTAAAATCTTCCTGTCGATCAGTTCATACAGTTCCTCATCTGAAATCTGGCTCTGTTCGTTTAATTCAGCCATAATCTCTTCTCTCAGCAGCTTTCGGATTTCAATACCCATCTTTTCAGCCCTTCTTTCCACGCAGCAGCTGCCTCGTGTAATCCCCCAGTTCTCCCCATAATAACTGTTCGAGATAGTTGTCCCTTCTTCCGAAACTGCTGTGGTACGGCAGCTTTAATTTACAGATTCTGTCATTCAGCTGCGCATGGCCCGACTGTTTTAAATATTCCTCGAATTCCTCGATCTTGGCGACTGACATACAGTCGTCTTTTACCGGCATGTATACGGTATCACAGACCTCCAGGACAGAAACCGCCTTTTTCCCGAACTGTCCCAGGTCCACAATAACAGCTTCATAGGCGCTCTCCCTGGAAATCCGCATCAGCAAATCAGCCATCTCCTCTGCCGACACCTGACAGAGATCCTCGGGATAACGCACCGGCGGTATGTAGTCCAAATCACCCCAGGAGTAAATCACAGAGCTGAGTTTCACCCAGCTGTAGATTCCCTGCCCGTAGTAATACAGCAGATCGGATAAATCGTTTTTATATTCATCACCGATCAGCCTGCTTAAACCGGAACAGTCTTCCAGATTCACATAAAGCGTCTTCCTGTCCCTGGCCATCAGCTGTCCCATGGTCAGGGCAAAGGAAGTTTTCAGGCACCGGTTTACCGGGGAATAGATTCCGATAATACTCCCCGCATTCCCTATGACAGTCAGCGCCGGTTCCACCGGTTTGGCGCAGTAGCACGCCATCACCTCCCGCATGATACTGTCTGTAGACTGGTACTTATACACGCTGGGGTACTGACCGCTTACAGGAATCACCTCTCCATCTGCCAGCGTCACCACCTGCATGGCCCCCACCTTCCCGATCTCCTCCGCGGGCACAGAGGAATTAATCAGAAGCAGTTCCACAGGGTGTTCCGCGGCATAATTCTTCAGCCGTTCCATCGTCGTAAACGCCATCACCTCAAAGGGCACCTGCTCCTTCTGATTCACAAATTCCGCAAACCTGTCCGCATAAAATGGATCTACATCGTAGACCGCCATCACTCGTTTCGTCAAATCCGCCACCTCACCGTTTCTTTTGATTTTTGTCACTTAACACCCAGAATCAGATACACTGCCGTCCCTAAAAAAAGGCAGACTCCCAGCGGGATCACTCCGTCTGTCCCGTCTCGCTCCGGGCAGTAGTAAGCTGTTATCTCTTTCGTATGGTAAACTCGCCTGATATAGGCCAGAAGGCAGGAAAAGCGCTGAAAAAATGTCCCCTTCACTGCCAGAAGAAGCAGGGACCAGAAAGCCCCGATAAGAAATCCGAAGCCAATGGCCGCAGCACCGGCTCTAAGCCCCAGATAACCGCAGATCAACGCGGCCAGTTTGATATCTCCCGCACCTATCATGCGGCATATAAAGAATACGAAAAACACGACGCACACAGCGGCCATGCGAAGCAGGAAGAGACCGCCTTCTCTGAGAAAAATCCAGCCTCCTGCCATATCTGATTCCATCACACACAAAGCCACACCAAAAACCAGCGCCGTTACCACCCACCAGTTCGGAATCCGGTGTTCCCGGATATCACAGCAGGCACCTGCCGCCAGAACAGGCAGTAAAATCATAGACGCAGCGATACTATCCCCCTCTTTCCCTATTCTTCTTAAACAATAAACCAGTGGAAATCCTGCCGGAAACTCGGCACGCAGTCGCAATCACCAAAATCTGTGATGCCCATGAATCATCATCTGTCGCAGAACGCGTACAGGAATGTTTCTCTATTATGCACAATTTTCCCAGGAAAGTCAACCTGTTTTTAGTAAAAATACTGTATACATCAAATCACTTGACATAATTCCAGTTACGGCCTTTTTTCGCCGTCAGCCGCGCGGGAAAACACTGTTTTTTCATGTTAAATGATTGACGGAACCTCTTCAAAATGGTAGAATAATATTAGTTTATTTTTTTAAACCAAAGGAGGATTTCTTGTATGGAGGCTGGCGATTTAAATGTGCTGTTTCGCAGCTGTATGCCTATTTTCATTGCGCTTGGTGATGAAGTCCGCTTAACCATTATCGAGGTTCTGGCGCGTGCCGGTCTCTATGATAATCAGGGCACGGATGTGGCTGCCGCCCTGGAAGGGTACGTTTCTTCCGGCCGCATCGGCATGAACGTCAAGGAAATTACAGAGCAGACGAGCCTTTCGCGCCCCGCCATCTCCCATCATTTAAAGATTCTCAAGGATGCCGGTTTAGTCAGTGTCCGCAGGGAAGGCACCTCCAATTATTACTATTTAACGATTGCGGACAGCACCAGAGAACTGCGGGTACTGGGTCAGTATCTGCAGAATCTTTTAACAGGAACTTAAGAGAAACCGTTTCAAACCGGGACTTTTATTACAGTTTATGAATAATATACCATTTTCCAGATATACTGATTTTTATAAAGTATTCAAACTATAAAAATCAATCTATCGGAGATGAATGGAATGAAACATCATTTATTTAAAAAACAGGCGGTCCGCTCGGAAGAAGAACGTTTCCTGAGAAGGGAGATCGAGCGTTCCAAGACAGCGATCGACTCGGCCAGAAACCATTTTGAACAGGTGGTGGATCCGACGTTAATCGACTGCTATATTTATGAACTTAACGCGGCACAACTGCGTTATCAGTTCCTCCTTCGGCGTTTTAAAAGCCGGGAGGTATAGAGTATATTTTTAAGATTCTGGAGGATAAGCTTATGAACAAGTGGTATGAGAAGGGGATATTTTACCATATGTATCCCTTAGGGATGACAGGAGCGCCTAAAACAAATTCTGAAGCTTCTGTCACGGACCGGTTTGAGGAGTTGAATCAGTGGATTCCCCATATCCGGCGGTTGGGCTGTAACGCCATCTATATCGGACCACTTTTTGAGTCCTCTACACACGGGTATGACACACGGGATTACCGGCTTGTCGACAAACGGCTGGGAACCAACGATGATTTTAAGGAGTTCGTTTCCCTGTGTCACGATTCTGGTATCAGAGTTGTGGTTGACGGCGTATTCAATCACACAGGCAGGGAATTTTTCGCGTTTCAGGACATTCAGCTAAACAGAGAGAATTCCCGTTACCGCGACTGGTACCGCGGCGTTAATTTCGGCTGGGGAAGCCCGATGGGCGATTCCTTCGGTTATGAAGCGTGGCAGGGACATTTTGAACTTCCATGCCTCAATCTGTGGAATCCGGAGGTGAAGCAGTATTTATTTGATACCATCCGGTTCTGGATTGACACCTTTGATATCGACGGCATCCGTCTCGACTGCGCCAATGTACTTGACTTTGGCTTTATGAAGGAATTAAGAAGCCAGACAGCCGGCATGAAGGAAGATTTCTGGCTGATGGGCGAGGTTATCCACGGTGAGTACAGCAGATGGGTGAATGATGAGATGCTTCATTCCGTGACAAACTATGAACTGCACAAGAGCATTTATTCCGGTCACAATGACCACAATTACTTTGAAATCGCTCACAATGTCAGACGGTTGGAAGCCATTGCGCCAAAACTCTACACCTTTGTAGACAACCATGACGAGGACAGAATTGCCAGCAAATTGAGGGATCCGGAGCATTTATTTCCTGTCTACACGCTGCTCTTTACCCTGCCAGGAATTCCTTCTGTCTATTATGGAAGTGAGTGGGGCGTGGAGGGGAAACGGACGAAGACGAGCGACGAGGAACTCAGGCCCCATATTGAGATTGCAAAAGAACCGGAGCTTCACTGTGAACTGACAGATTATATAGAAAAATTAGGCAGCATCCATGCAGAAAATCCTGAATTCCACGGGGGACGGTATCAGGAACTCCTGCTGACGAACAGGCAGTACGCATTTGCAAGATATCATGGAAATGACGCCATCATCACCGCGGTCAATAACGACGCGGCAGACGTAACCGTCACAATTCCATGTCCCGTGGAAGGTACAGTAGCTATAGGTCTCCTTGATAGAAAGACATTTCCCGTAAGGGACCATAAAATCGAAGTGGCTCTCCCGGCCAACCGGGGTGTTATCTTAAAGATTACGGAGGGGTAAAGTTATGGCAGGAAGCAAAAAGGAAATTGGGACAGGTTTTATCACGGAAGTGGACCGCTATCTCTTCAACAACGGCCGTCATTATGAAATTTATGAAAAAATGGGTGCACATCCGAAGAAATACAAAGGAAAAGCAGGCATGTATTTTGCCGTCTGGGCGCCGCACGCAGACGCGATCGGAGTCGTGGGGGATTTCAACAACTGGAATCCGGAAGCCAATCCCATGGCGCCGCTGGCCGATTCCGGCATCTGGGAAGCCTTTGTCCCTGGTATTGGGGTAGGTGAATTATATAAATATGCCATTACAACGAAATCCGGTAAGATATTATTTAAAGCTGACCCGTACGCATTCAGTGCCGAGTACCGGCCAGGCACCGCTTCCATTACTGCCGATATTTCAGATTTCAAGTGGGCCGATGAAAAGTGGATGGAGGAACGCAAAAAATCCACTCCAATGGATGGCCCCATGAGCATTTATGAGGTTCATCTCGGTTCCTGGAGAAAGAAGAACAGGCCGGAAAAAGACGGTTACTATACATATGTAGAGGCGGCTCACGAACTGGCTGCCTACGTGGAAGAGATGGGATATACACACGTAGAGCTGATGGGAATTGCGGAACATCCTTACGATGGTTCCTGGGGATACCAGGTCACCGGGTATTTTGCCCCCACCTCCCGCTATGGAACGCCGCAGGAGTTCATGTACCTCGTCAATTACCTCCACAAAAAGGGGATAGGAGTGATCCTCGACTGGGTGCCGGCCCATTTCCCGCGGGACGCCCATGGCCTGGCTGAATTCGACGGCGCGCCGCTCTATGAATATGCGGACCCGAAGAAGGGCGAACACCCCGACTGGGGCACCAAGGTCTTCGACTACAGCAAATACGAAGTGGACAATTTCCTGATTGCCAATGCCATCTACTGGGTAGAAAAATTCCATGTGGACGGCCTGAGGGTCGACGCCGTGGCTTCCATGCTTTATCTCGATTACGGCCGGGAAAATGGCCAGTGGATCCCCAACAAATACGGCGGAAACCAGAATTTAGAGGCCATTGAATTCTTCAAACATTTAAACAGCGTCCTCGCAAACCGCGGCAACGGCGCCATCGTTATCGCTGAGGAGTCAACCGCCTGGCCAAAGGTGACAGAGCGGCCGGAAAATGACGGTCTCGGGTTCACCTTTAAATGGAACATGGGCTGGATGCACGACTTCCTGGAATACATGAAGCTGGATCCTTATTTCAGAAAATACAATCATCACAAGATGACCTTTGGACTGACATATTTTACAAGTGAGAAATACATCCTGGTCCTCTCTCACGACGAAGTGGTTCATTTAAAATGTTCCATGATAAACAAGATGCCAGGCCTCTTAGAGGATAAATTCGCAAACTTGAAGGCTGGCTACACCTTCATGCTGGGCCATCCCGGCAAGAAACTCCTGTTCATGGGCCAGGATTTCGGCCAGTTCCATGAGTGGGATGAAAAAGTGGCCTTAGACTGGCAGCTAACCGACGAGCCGCTCAATGCCGGACTGAAGGACTACGTCCGCGACTTGCTGAAGCTTTACCGCAAGTACCCGGCCCTGTATGAACTCGATTACGACTGGAACGGCTTCCAGTGGATCAACGCCAACGACGGCGACCGCAGCATTTTCAGTTTTGTCCGTTACTCGAAGGACCACAAGCGCAGCCTCTTATTTGTCATCAATTTCACCCCGGTGGAACGTCCGGACTACCGTGTCGGCGTTCCAAAACGCGGCAGCTACACCCTGGTTCTCGACAATACCCACGGTATGTACAACCGCGGCGACAAGGCGCCGGTGTTCCGTTCCGTGAAGAAAGAGTGTGATAATCAGGACTATTCCTTTGGATATCCTTTAGGGGCATACGGAGTTGCTGTATT
>CAUEKH010000052.1 GCA_959018155.1 uncultured Hungatella sp. | reverse complement strand
CTGACCGCCTGTTTAAAGATAGTATATCATAAATCCCTCCCAATTGCGATACTATTTTCCTTTCTCTCCCAAATGTTCATGTCAGATATTCCTGCAGAATCTCCCCTATCAGCTTCAGTTCATCCGGGCTCAAATCCTTTAGCCAGTCTTCCTTTGGCTTCGTACCTCTCCCCCTGTCCCGGCTGGCGGCTATCTGCTCCAGACTCCGCTTCAAATAGTCAATACTGTCGGACGAATTTATTTTTGCAGAGCCATCCACGCTCTGACCTGGCAGTTTTCCACCATTCATTCCCGTCTGAACAGAGCGATCCACCGCCTGTTCCTCACGGACGAGTGTATTGCGGGCCGACACCTCCCGGGCCCGGGCTTCATATACAGACGCGTCCTCGTCTGCACGTTCGCCATCCACGGTATCCTCCAGCTTTGCGCGTCCTCTCGCAGCCCTCCGTTCCTCCCGGCTCTGCCTCCGGGCTTCCGTCTCCGCCTTCAACTGGCGTTTCTGCCTCTCGGCTCTCGTTTTCTGCCTTCCGCGCAGATTTTCCGTTGTGCTCTCCGGCTCTTCCTTCTCTGCCAGCTCCTCTGAACGGGACGCCGCATACAGTGACCGGATATTTTCACGGGTTTCCAAATGAGGCCCCGATATTACCTGTCCTTCTTCTTTCTCCAGGTCCAGCCTGTAGATAAATGTGTTTTCCAGATAGTTGTCGAGTGCTGTGAACAACTGCTGCTTTTTCTCCGTGATTCCCGCCACGTGGTCTATCAGGATTGTGAAAAGCCCCGCCAGGATTCCCACGGAACCGTACAGTACTATGTAATAAGGATCCGTCCGGAACCAGTACGCTCCGAACGCCGCCGCGCCGCCCGCCAGGAAACACAGCAGGGTCATCTGATTGGAAAATGAGTTCCATCCATTAAAGGAAACTTTCAAAAACTTGAAATCATACATCTGCCGTTCCAGATACGGCTTTACGTTCGGAATACCCTGGTTCATCTGGTACGCGTTCTCAGTCTTCTGTTTCAAAGAACGAAGATTCTTATTTTTCGTCAGTGACATGTTATCGGTTTCTTTAATTACTCTTTTGTAGAGGTTACGTGTCAGCCATCTCGTCACTACGCCGAGACCACATATGGCTGCCAGCACGTAAAGCGCTTTTCCAGTCTGTAAAAACGTCTGTAAAAATTGCAGCATAATAATAGCTCCCCTTTCTTCCCGGTTGTTCCGGTGATGGTATTATTATAACCACCGAAACTTCCTTTGGGAAGATGAGAGAGCCTAGAATCGTTCGTCAAATAAAGCCATAATTCGATTCTTAAGTTAATGTGAAGATCATCACGAAATGCGTTCCACCAGCGCCAGCAGCAGTTTAACAGAGTGAAGCACCGCCTTCGCCTCAAACTCCCCGTAATCCATAGTGGCACTGTCATCCGCCTTATCTGAAATAGCCCTGATAATCAGAAATGGAATCCCGTTTAAATAGGCCGCCTGAGCAATGGACGCCCCTTCCATCTCCGTGCAGCAGCCGCCGAAATTCTCCGCAATCCAAGCTTTCTTAGCCTTATCAGAAACAAACTGATCGCCGGAAACCACTCTTCCGGTAAAAACTCCAATCTCAGGATTCACCTCTTTACAGCACTCCTCAGCCATTTTTAAGAGGTTTCTATCCGCGGGAAATGAAAATTCCTCCATCTGTGGAATCTGGCCCAGCGGATATCCGAAGCCTGTGGCGTCCATATCGTGCTGTACCGTATCAGTGGAAAGTACCACATCACCGATGTTGATCTCATTCTTCAGAGAACCTGCTATTCCCGTATTAATCACCGCATCTACGTGATACCGGTCCGCCAGAATCTGGGTACAGACGGCTGCATTAACCTTGCCGATCCCCGAACGGACCACCACTACCTCTTTCCCCTTAATCAGACCTTTATTAAACTCCATCCTGGCAATGGTCTCAACTTCCACCGATTCCATCGCTGCTTTCAGTTCCGCCACTTCCACGTCCATAGCTCCTATAATTCCCAGCATATTATTCCTCCTGTTTCCCTGTATCGCTCCAGTGTTTTCCTGTATGGCTCCAGTAATTTCCTGTATCGCTCCAGTGTTTTCTTTTCCCTTATGTTTCACGCTGTCATTCCCGGCTTTGCCGGCATACACTGGATATTATAACAGTAACCGGATTATTTTGGAAGGGGGAGGCTGTACGCCTGCAGGATTTTCTGTTTTTCTCTAAAAGGCGTCTGCGGAACCTGAAAATCTGCATTTCTCTATTGACAATACAATAATCCTTTCGCTATAATTTAAGAATTGTATTAATATAGAAAAAACAGATGATCTCCCGATGGATCCGGGAAATGATGGAGGAATGATTCATGAACTATAAAACTCATGGTGTATGTTCAAGAGAAATAATCTTTGAAGTAGAAGGAAACACAATTACTCATGTCAACTTTATCGGCGGCTGCTCCGGCAATACCCAGGGCGTGGCACGTCTTGTAGAAGGAATGGATGTGGATGAGGCAATCAGACGCCTCGACGGTATTCACTGCGGTCCCAAGCCGACCTCCTGTCCCGATCAGCTGGCAAGAGCATTAAAGCAGTACAAAGAAGCTCAGGCGTAAAATCCGTCCAGGCAGAGTTACATAAGTAAAAAACAGCAGGCCATTTCCCTCTCCGATTCACGCAGAGAGGAAAATCGGTCTGCTGTTTTATTGAAGACGGTGACCTGTGCGCGGAGCGTGCAGGTTATCGTTTTGGCAGGCATCGTTATGTACGGATTATCCTTCTTCTAAGCTTCAATACCGCCCATCTCTCATAAATTTTCTGCAAATACCTGAACCTGCTGAAGCGCTGACGACTGGAAAATGCTTCCCTTCTCCGTCATCCCCGGCGCCGTAATCGCGCCCATATTCCTCCACCCCAGATACTCACAGATATCCTTAAGCTGCGTCTGAGCCGCGTTATAAACTCCCGGAGAGCTGGAATCAAGAAGCATAGCTGCCGCCTGAATGGTAAACCCTTTTTTGGCGCAGGCGTACAACCGGTCGATAAAGCATTTCATCTGTGCAGAAATATCAAACCAGTAGATCGGAGATGCAAGAACCAGCAGTTCTGTCCCATCCACATCCTTTAAGATTTCATTCATATCATCCTTCTGTACGCAGACCCCGTCATGGCTGAAGCAGTATTCACAGGCCAGACACGGCCCTACCTTTAAACCGCTTAGCTTTCTCACCACCACCGTATGGCCATTCTCTCTGGCCGCCTGGGCAAATGTATCTGCCAGCACTTCTGTATTCCCGCCTTTTCTCGGACTTCCCGTCACTACAAGTATCTTCATCGCGCGTCCTCCTTTTCTACAATCTGTTATCTGTTACTTATAGTATAGGGGGAAACAGATGGATTTTCAATACATTCATTTACTTTCGTACACCAGTTAAATCTCCCTGATTTTTTCCATCTGGTAAAGTTGGTTCAGATCAGGAATTTTCTCACCATTTTCATATTGAAATCCCATTTTTTCATAGAACTTACATGCTGTTATGGAAGACGGTACCCGAATTATTTTAGCGCGCAAATACAGTTCGTCCTGTTCCAGTGCCTCGATAATTCTCCGCCCTATCCCCTGGCCATGGTAATCGGGAGACACAAATATGGTAAGCAGAATACTTTCTGTCTTACTCCCCCAAAAACTCGAGATAGCACCGCAGCCAATTACCGTATCTCCGTCGCAGGCAATATACATATGCGCATAGGAGGTTGTTCTCCTTATCTTTTCCTCATTATTTTCCTGAATTAGGTGCCTGATTTCATCAGGGGAATAATCCCTGCTGTTTACTTCCCGAAAATTCCGATGGATTATATGAACAATGGCCTTTGCGTCCTCTTCTCTATATCTTCTGATATGAAAATTCTCTATTTCCTTTTTCACAGTTCTCCCTCCTTGAAATTCACAGAAAAATCCCGCATCCGACCGCTTTTCCCCGGCCGCATACAGATGGGAAATATCCCCCAGCTGCCTGCATCGGAAATACGCCTCCCCCTTCACCCGTTCTTCTGTCATCACTTCCGTCACCGATGTCGGCGCCGTCATACAGCCCTGCCACAGAAGCGGCGCCGCAATCCCCAGCAAATGGGACAGAAGAACCATGGTTACTCCGAAATGACAGAAAAATACGAGCGTATCGTCATTTCCCTTCTCCGTGCGATAAAGTTCCCCGTCTCTCACATACCCGTATTCAGCAAGTAACTGATCCAGTCCCCTGCAGACCCATTCATACCGTTCTTTTACCGGTCCCGTCTTCATGATTGGCGCATGATACCATTCCCTGCGATCATATAACATTTCCTCACCCGTCCAGTCAGCCGGCAGAAAGTCCCACGGAATCCCTTTTTCACCGGTACGGCTGTCTGTCACGTCCGCATGAAACTCTTCCAGCCAGTCCAGAATCTTAGCCCCTCTTCCCACTCGTTTTAAGGACATGGAGGCAGTATCCTTCGCCCTGCCAAGGGGCGAACAGTAAAATTCCGTTACATTTTCCCAGCCGGCTACGCGCTCGGCAAGAATCTCCGCTTCCCTCCAGCCCTTTGGTGTGAGAGAATCCCTCTCATAATCGGGTTCACCATGGCGGATAAAAATAAGTCTCATATTATTCGTAACCTCCTGATAGAATTATTGCTTTCTATCATAGCGGAAATGGGGGAGAAATGCAAATGGTAACCAACCGCCTCCCCTTTTATTTTCTCCCGAACAATAGACATTCTCCCCCCGATCGTGTATACTTAAATGATAGATCTCTTTAATCTGATACCATTTACCATATCACTCGGAACAGATCGGAAAGGAGCTGTCATGAGCCTTAGAACGTATATACAGCCCATTATTCTGGCTATCGGAATCAGCTTTATGCTTGGCGGGTGTGGGAAAAAAGAGGCGGTTCCCCTGCTGGACCCTGATGCGCCGACTGTTGTTACCCTGTGGCACGCTTACAATGCTGTGGCCAAGACAGAGTTGGACAGTCTGCTGCTAGAATTTAATGAAACAATTGGAACAGAAGAAGGAATTCTTATAGATGCCCGGGGATTTGGTTCCAGTGAAGATCTGGAAGAAGCGCTTTACACCTCGGCAAACCACGTGATTGGTTCCGATCCGCTGCCTAATCTGTTTACTTCCTATCCTGACAATGCCTACCGTCTCGACCAGATTGTTCCTCTGGTCAATTTCGATGACTATTTTACAGAACAGGATTTTGCAAAATACAGAGCTGAATTCCTGGAAGAGGGTGTCTGGGATGCCTCCGGTTCCCACAAGATGATTCCAGTAGCAAAATCCACAGAACTGCTTTATTTAAACAGAACAGACTGGGATAAGTTCTCAGAAGAAACCGGCGCGTCAGAGGAACTCCTAAAAACGTGGGAGGGATTGGGAAAAGCCGCAAAAATGTATTATGACTGGTCCGGGGGAAACGCATTTCTCGGGATTAATTCCTATAACGATTTTGCCGTACTGACTGCGGCACAGCTTGGAGAGGCGGCATTTTCAACTGACGGAAACGGGGTGTTTACCTATTCCCGGGAAACAGCCGAAAAAGCCTGGGAGGTCTATTATATTCCTCATATCAAAGGCTGGTTTAAAAGCAGTGTCTATAATCAGGACGGGATCAAAAGCGGCCGGCTGATGGCATATATCGGCTCCTCCGCAGGCGCCGGCTTTTTTCCGGCTGAGGTGATTAAAGATGATAACACTTCCTATCCCGTTGAGTGTGAGATTCTTCCATATCCAACCTTTCAGAACGGAACCATTTATATGACCCAGAGAGGGGCCGATATGGCGGCATTTTCTTCTGATAAACAGCATGAATATGCGGCCGCCCGTTTTCTCTCCTGGTTCACGGCGCCGGAACAGAATATCCGGTTCGCTGTCTCTACCGGCTACCTTCCTGTAGAGAAAAAAGCCTTAGAATCCGTATCCCGGCTGACCGAAGAAATAACCGATAAAACCAGCAATACAAAAGCAATTGAAGCAAGCCTGAAGGCTTCCCTGGATGCCATGAATAAGCATATCTTCTATGTCCGAAAACCATTTCCTGACTCCTACAGCAAAATCGTCGCATTCTCCAGTTCCCTGGAAAATCAGACAGTCGACGATTTAAAAGAAATGGCTCGCCGGGAGAAGAGTGGGGAGACTAAAGAAGAGCTGGAGGCAGACTATACGGGAAATGACCATTTTAACTGTTGGTATGAAGCGCTTATGAAAGAAATGGCTGGTAAACATGATGAGTAAGAAAATCAAAAGCAACTCTATCGCTTTCAAACTCGCCGTCGCGTTTATTTTTGCGGCCATTTTTCAGAGTATTTTGCTCTCTTCCCTGATGGTTGCAGGCGGTGTTTTTGAGCAGGCAGAAAAAAACCAGTATAAGATATTTTCTGAAAAGGTCATTGGCAGGAAAAACAATCTGGAAAATGAGATGGATAATGTCTGGATTAACTTCGGCCGTGACACGGAAAAAATATGCCATTACTTTGACTCTCTCTCGGAATCGGGGGAGGAGAAGACGTCGGATGAAATTCTGGAAGATTTGTCGCCCATGCTCTTAAATGCTCTTTACCGGACGAAAACTACGGGCGCGTTTCTGATTCTTCCTGATCAGCCAGATACGGAAGTGGATTCGCTGGCGGCTCTGTACCTCAGAAATAACAGCCCTGAAAGGAATACCAGGAAAGCTTCAAACATTTATATGCTCATTGGTCCCTGGAATGTGGCCGAAAAACTTAATATCGCCACAACAGCCAACTGGACCCTGCGCCTGGACCTGACGTCTGGCAACAGAGACTTTATCCAAAAACCGTATGAAGCAGCGCTGGCTGTCGGGCCTTCTGAATGGCTTGGCTACTGGAGTCCATCTTTTAGCGTCAATCCAGGAGATGAAGAGGTCATTACCTATTCCCTGCCCCTGTTTCACGCTGACGGAAGCGTGGCCGCCATTTTTGGCGTCGAGATATCGGTAAATTATTTATACAGTTTCCTTCCTCCTTCCGACTTACAAAGCACCGATTCCTACGGCTATTTAATAGGAATCTGTTCCGGTTCCGGGGATATCAGCCCCGCAGTCACCCACGGCGCCCTACAGAAACGGATGCTGAAGGCCGACGATTATCTGGAAATAGAACCTGTGGATAAGGAGAATTCCATTTACAGGCTGCTGAACCACAATTCTCACAACCAGCTGTATGCCTGTATAGAACGAATGGGAATGTATTACCACAATACACCGTTTGAAAATGAGGAATGGTTTTTAATCGCGCTGATGGATGAATCCTCTCTCCTTCATTTTCCGCATAAGATAGAAAATATATTTGTCTATTCGCTTTTAATTTCCATGGTGATCGGGTTTGTATTTGCCATCATGATCAGCCAGTGGTTTACCCGACATGCGAAGCTGATTGAGCTGTCAGAGCTTCCTGTGGGCGCTTTCGAGATGCGCAGCTATTCATCGAAGGTTCTGATGACAAGCCAGGTTCCCCACCTTCTCAATCTTACGAAAGAACAGGAACGGCAGTTTAGTAAAGATAAACAGAAATTTATTGCATTTTTAGAATCGCTCCCTCTTTCTGAGTTCGATGATGAGAATATCTTTTTAATCGGATCACCACCTGATTCGAGGTGGATTCGGATTTCAAGAAAGGATTCCTTCAATCTAGCCAGGTGTATTGTTGAGGATGTCAGTGATGAAGTCAGCCGGAAAAAGGCGCTCTTAGTAGAGCGGGACAGGGACGGTTTAACTGGCGTCGGAAACCGGCTTGCATATGAAAGCCGGATTAAGAACCTGAACAGAGCCGTAAAGGGAAATGATAACATTGCTTTTATCATGTGTGATTTAAATGATCTAAAGGGTGTCAATGACCACCTGGGCCATGATATTGGAGACAAATATATTCGAACTGCAGCTGAGATCCTTCAAAAAAGCTTTCCAACAGGGGAGATTTTCCGAATTGGCGGCGACGAGTTTATCGTACTCCTGAAAGATATGGGACCTGAAGGGATTAAGAAAGGCATTGCGGCTGTTAAATCTGCCATGGACGCCTACAGCGATACCTGCCAGTTTCCGGCAGCAATTGCTTCCGGCTTTGCATTCTATCATCCGGATCAGGACGTGAGGCTGGAAAGCACCGTGTCCCGGGCAGACGCCTATATGTATAAGAATAAAAAGAAAATGAAAAATCAGACGGCCGGAAAGCGTGAGTAACGTTTTCCGGTCATTTTTTCCTGTCCATCACCTTACAGTAAATCACCCCAACTACCGTACTGATCGCAGTTGCCACCAGCGCCGGACCAACCACCGCTGTCGGATTTACGCTCCCGTACTGGCTCCGATAAGCAATCATGTTCACGGGAATCAGCTGCAGGGATGAGATATTGATAATCAGGAAGGTACACATTTCATTACTGGCCGTACCCGGGGGAACCGGGCGGACTTTTCTTAGTGTCTGGGGAAATTTCCCCTTTTTGCAAACGGAGGAACTCTCTTCTCCCGCTGCCTCCGACTCCCGCCGCTCTTCTTCCAGTTCCTGCAACGATTCCATGGCCTTTAGGCCGGCGGGCGTCGCGGCCCAGCCAAGCCCCAGGATATTTGCAATCATGTTGGTGGCGATATGGTCCATAGCCGGATGTTCCCTCGGGATATCCGGAAAAAGGAAATGGAGAACCGGCCCCATTTTCCGGGAAAGGCGCTCAATCAGCCCTGACTTCTGGCCGATTTCCATAATACCGGTCCAGAACGACATGACTCCCAGCATGGTAATACAAAGCGTTACCGCCTCTTTTGCAGATGTAAGAGCGCCGTCGGTCACCTCACTCAGCGTGCCGTGGATCGCACCCCACAGAACTCCAACCAGCATCATAAATGCCCACAGATAATTAAGCATAGGGATTACCGCCATTTTCCATAAATTACTACTATATTATGGCAGCAATGGCGCTGTTATGCCATAAGAACCCCTATACTACAAATACACAGACCGACCTTGGTTCCATGCGAAAACACCCACTCACCGGAGGCATTTTCCCATCCTTCTTCTCCGGAAGAATGTCTTCCAGTTCCTCTGCCCCCGTATTGACTGCCAGGCGCCAGCCGAGTGGCTGATAGATTTTCGGAAGATTTACATACTGTTCTTCCCAGTAGACGTTAATCGCCAGGTAAACCATATCTTCTCCATCGGAAGGCTTTCGGCCTGCGAACAGAATCCCCAGGACGTTACAGCCGCCGGACGGCTCAAAAATACTGATGTCCGGATAGCCTAAGGAACTGTATCCGCACCGCTTCCTGATTATCTGATGACTCTTTCTGAACCGGATCATATATTTAAAAAACTCCAGAATGTCCCGGTTCTTTTCCGCCAGGCTCCAGTCCAGCCATGAGATCTCATTATCCTGGCAGTAGGCGTTGTTATTGCCAAACTGAGTATTGCCAAATTCATCTCCGGATAAGAACATGGGCGTCCCGCGGCTGCACATCAGCACCGCAAACGCATTTCTTATGAGTTTTCGGCGCAGCTTAAGCACCTCCGGATCATCAGTTTCTCCCTCATATCCGCAGTTCCAGCTTCTGTTATCGTTGCTGCCATCCGTGTTATTCCAGCCATTCCCCTCGTTGTGCTTGTAATTGTAGGAGTATAAATCCCACAGGGTGAATCCGTCATGGCACGTCAGGAAATTGACCGAGGCGTTCTCCCCCCGGATCGCGGGATTATATAAATCTCTCGACCCTGTAATTCTCTGAGCCGCCACATGGGCCAGTTCACAGCCGCCTTTTAGATAGTCGCGCAAATCATCCCGGTATCTTCCATTCCACTCCGCCCAGCGGTTCCACGCAGGAAAGCTTCCCACCTGGTACAGACCGCCGGCATCCCACGCCTCGGCAATCAGCTTTACGCTCCCAAGAATCGGGTCAAAGGCAAGGGACTGCAAAAGCGGCGGCTTATTCATTGGGGAACCATCCTCATTCCTTCCCAGAATTGTGGCAAGATCGAAACGGAACCCATCCACATGGTAGGAAGTTACCCAGTAGCGGAGGCATTCCAGAATCATCTGCTGTACAATCGGATGATTGCAGTTCAGCGTATTTCCGCAGCCGCTGAAATTGTAGTATTTTCCATCGGGCGTCAGCATGTAGTAGATATTATTATCGAATCCCTTAAAGGAAAAGAACGGCCCCTCCTCGTTGCCTTCCGCCGTGTGGTTAAACACCACATCCAGGAAACATTCAATCCCGTTATTATTCAGTTCCTGGATCAGACGCTTCAGTTCACAGCCCTCTCTGTTGTACTCGATCTCCGCCGTGTAACTCGTGTTCGGTGCAAAAAAGCTGACAGTATTATATCCCCAGTAGTCCAGCAGCGGTTTTCCGTCCACTTCCCTGTAATCCCGCATTTCATCAAATTCGAAAATTGGCATCAGTTCTACGGCATTGACTCCCAACTCCTTCAAATACGGAATCTTCTCCATCAGACCGGCAAATGTCCCCGGATAGGTAACACCTGACGATCCATGCTTCGTAAATCCCCTGACATGAAGTTCATAAATAATCAAATCTTCCATGGGAATCAGCGGCTGCTTCGTATCTCCCCAGTCAAAATCATTCTGAACCACCCTGGCCTTGTAACAGCATTCCGTTTCATTCGCTTCGCCCCAGACACTCTGCCCGGTCACCGCTTTGGCGTAAATATCCAGCAGAGTTTTATTTTTATCGAAGAGAAGCCCTTTTTCCGGTTCATACGGGCCGTCAAGCCGGTAGGCGTATTCGAACTCCCCGATATCCAAGTCGAATACAATCATGGAATAGACTTTCCCCGTCTTATAATGATCCGGAAATTTCAAAATCGCATACGGCTCCTTTTCCATGCGCCGAAACAGCAGAAGCTCACAGGAAGTTGCCCCATAGGAGTGAATCGTAAAATTTACCCCGCACGGGATTGCCGTTGCCCCATTCATTTCAAATAATCCGGGACGTAC
>CAUEKH010000051.1 GCA_959018155.1 uncultured Hungatella sp. | reverse complement strand
TTATATTTGTAGAACCATTTCCAGGGTGGTACAATGATATAAGAATGGGAGGGGATCTTATGGCCTTTGTAGAACTGAAGAATGTCAGGAAAACGTATCATATGGGGGAAATCACCATCCATGCGGTCGATGGGATTGATTTTACCATTGAAAAAGGGGAATTTGTCGTGATTGTGGGCCCCAGCGGCGCGGGAAAGACCACGGTGCTCAATATCCTGGGCGGTATGGATACGGCCACGTCAGGAGAGGTGTGGGTGGACGGTACAAATGTGGCCACGTACAGAGGACGGAAGCTGACGGCCTACCGCAGAAATGATATCGGATTCGTTTTTCAGTTTTACAATCTGCTTCAGAACTTGACGGCGCTGGAAAATGTGGAACTGGCCCTTCAGATTTGTAAAAATCCTCTCGATGCGGAGCAGGTGCTGCAGGATGTGGGGCTTGGGGAGCGTCTCGGAAATTTCCCGGCCCAGCTGTCGGGCGGGGAACAGCAGAGGGTGTCCATCGCCAGGGCGCTGGCGAAAAATCCGAAGCTGCTTCTCTGTGATGAGCCGACGGGCGCCCTCGATTACCAGACGGGAAAAGCTATTTTAAAACTGCTTCAGGATACGTGCCGGGAGCGGAAAATGACGGTTATTGTGATTACCCACAATCTGGCGCTGGCCCCCATGGCGGATCGGGTGATTCAGATTAAAAATGGCAGGACGGCAAAGATAACCATGAATGAGAAGCCGATGCCGGTAGAGCAGATTGAGTGGTAGGGTGCGGCGGCAGGAAGACGCAGATGGTGAGTTGAAATGAAAAATGTAAAGCGCAAGGATTTCGCAGTGGAGATTTGGCGGAGTATGAACCGGTTTTTATCGATTCTTTTTATTGTTGCGCTCGGAGTTGCATTTTTCTCGGGGATCCGGGCCACCAGACCGGATATGGAACTTTCGGCTGATATTTACTATGATGAAACGAAGCTGATGGACATTCGTATTGCCGGTACCCTGGGGCTGACGGAGGAGGACGTGGAGGCGGTGCGCAATCTGCCGGAGATCGCCTGTGCGGAGGGGGCCTACACCACGGATGTGCTCTGTGCGGGGACGGACCGGGAACAGACGATGCGGATTTTTTCCATAACGGATGAACTGAACCAGTTTACGCTGCTTCAGGGGCGGATGCCCAATGGACCCGGAGAGTGCCTGATGGATCGCGGAAAGGGGTACCGGGAGAATTTCGGACTGGGGGATACGGTAAAAGTCTTTTCCGGCACGGATGATCCGCTTTTCGACACCTTAAAGACGGATACATTTACGATTGTGGGGATTGTCATGTCGTCCCGCTACCTGTCGCTGGAGAGAGGGACGACGACCATTGGAAATGGCAGTCTCGATACATTTATGGCGGTGACGCCTGATAATTTCAGCCTGGAGGTATTTACGGACATCTATGCCGCTGTGGAGGGAAGCGATGAGATGCTTTCATACTCCGATGAGTATGAGGATCGGATTGACTCTGTCACTCAGAAAATCGAGGATGAACTTTCTGATGTGAGGTGTGAGATCCGTTACCGAAATGTGGTGGACGAGGCCAACGAAAAGCTTGACGACGCCAGGGCTGAACTGGCGGATAAAGAGGCGGAGGCCGACGAGAAGCTTTCTGACGCGGCGCGGCAGATTGCTGATGCGGAGAAGAAGATAGAAGAGGGGAAAGCGGACATTGAGAAGGGCCGCGCCGATCTGGACAAAGGCCGGAAGGATCTGGAGCAGGCGAAAACAGATTTGGCGGACGGAAAGCGGAAGCTGGCGGAGAAGGAGCAGGAGTTAGAGGATGCAAAGGTGACGCTGGCGGAGAAGGAACAGGAGTTAGAGGACGCGAAGGTGACGCTGGCGGAGAAGGAACAGGAACTGGAGGATGCGAAGAAGGAGGTCGCCGATAAAGAACAGGAATTAGAGGACGCCAGGAAGAAATTCGATGAGGAGACGGCTTCTGCCCGTATGGATTTGGACGACGGCTGGCGGGAATATGAGTATGGCGTAGAGGAGTATGAGGACGGAAAAGAGGAACTGAAGGAGCAGGAAGAGAACTTAAAGGATGGCTGGCGTGAGTACCGGAAGAATGCCCCGGAGGTGGAAAAGGGCCTGAAAAAAGCGCTGAGCGGCCTGCTGTCAGCCGGGGTTCCCCTCGGGATTACGTCTTCTGAAATCAGCCGGATTCAGATTGAAACGTTTGATATTGAGGCATTTGCCCCCTATCTGGAAATGGTTCCGGGAGGCGAGGGGGCGGCCCTTGTGGAGGGCGTGCGGACCATTCAGGCTTCCTATATGCAGCTGAAAGAAGGCGATGAGGCGGTTAAGGAGGGGAAGAAGGAGCTGACCCGGGCGAGGAAGGAACTGTCAAAGGCGAAAAAGAAGCTGGATAAGGGCGAAAATAAGATTGCGGATGCCCAGAAAAAGCTGGATGACGGAGAACAGCAGCTGGCAGACGCGAAACAGAAGATTATTGACGGGGAGCAGAAGGTGGCCGAGGCCCATCAGGACATTACAGACGGCGAGCAGAAAATCATGGATGCCCACCAGGAAATAGTCGATGGAGAACAGAAAATTGCGGACGCCCATCAGGATATCGCCGACGGCGAGGCAAAGATTCCGAAAGCCCAGGCTGATATTGATAAAGGGGAGGCCGATATTGAGGAGGCGGAAAAGAAGCTGAAAGAGGGCGAGGCCGATCTGGCTGATGCCAAAGAAAAGTATGCGGATTCGAAGAAGGAGGCGGAGGAAAAGATTGCGGACGCCCACAAAAAGATTGATGACGCTCAGAAGGATATCGACGACATCAAAGAGCCGGAGTGGTATGTTCTGGACAGAAACGCAATCCAGACTTATGTGGAATTCGGAAGCGACGCAGAGCGGATTGGCGCCATCGGTAAGGTTTTTCCATTTATATTCTTTTTAGTTGCGGCTCTGGTAAGTCTTACGACGATGACGAGGATGGTGGAAGAACAGCGCCTTCAGATAGGAACCTTAAAGGCATTGGGGTTCGGAAAATGGAGTATTGCCTCCAAATATATTTTCTACGCATTTTTTGCGACTCTCAGCGGAAGTGTGCTCGGAGTTGTGGCCGGGGAAAAGATTCTGCCCCATGTGATCATGACGGCGTATTTTATTTTGTATGAGAATCTTCCGGTGATGGTGATGCCGTTTAATCTTTACTACGCATTTCTGGCTTCCGGGCTGGCACTTCTGTGCACGGTCCTGGCAACGATGTTTTCATGCGGCAGAGAACTGATGTCCGTGCCTGCGGCGCTGATGCGTCCGGTGCCTCCGGGACGCGGAAAACGGGTGCTTTTGGAGTATGTGACCCCGCTGTGGCGGCGGCTTGGTTTTATTCAGAAGGCCACGATCCGCAATCTGTTCCGGTATAAAAAACGGTGTCTGATGACTATTTTCGGAACCGGCGGCTGTATGGCTCTTCTGCTGGTTGGCTTTGGGCTGCACGATTCCATTTCCACGCTGGGGGATAAACAGTACAATGATATCTGGACGTACGATGTGCTGCTGCAGCTTGACGAGGATGCGGGCGAAGAGGACCAGGAGAAGCTGACAGACTTCGTCTCCCACGGGGAGGTGGACGCATGGCTGAAAGTGGAACAGACCATACTGGATGTGTCGGCTGGCGATGTGACGAAGGAAGCGTACTTGTTTGTGCCGGAGAATCTCGATATGGTGGACCGGTTCGTCCATCTCCGGAACCGGAAGAGCGGCGAGAAATATACGCTCGACGAGGACCATGTTTTAATTACGGAGAAAATTGCGTCGCTTCTGAATGTGAAGGTCGGAGATACCGTGAATTTGAAGGAAGATGAGGGCGTACTTTACCCGGTTACGGTCGGCGGGATTGCGGAAAATTACCTTCACCATTACGTGTATATGTCGCCGGCGCTCTATGAGAAGGTGTATGGGAAGAAGCCGGAGTATAATACGATGTTTCTTGGGCTGGCGGAGAAGATGGGGGCTGCGGACAGGGGGAAACGGGAGGAGAAAGAGGAGGTAATGGTACAGAGTGCCGGGGAGGCGGAAGAAGAGGAAACGGCACAAATTACCAAAAATCTGGAAGATCGTCTCGGAACAGAGCTCTTAAGTTATAAGCAGGTCACATCTGTGACGTTCATCGGTACAATGAGGGGCCAGATCAGTGATATGCTGGACAGTTTAAACGTGGTTATCTGGGTTCTGATTCTCTCCGCCGGACTGCTGGCATTTGTCGTTCTCTACAATTTAAACAACATCAATATCAATGAGCGGAGACGGGAGCTGGCGACGATTAAGGTTCTGGGGTTCTTTGATTCAGAGCTGGCTGCCTACGTTTACCGCGAAAATATCCTGCTGACTGTGATGGGAAGTCTGGCCGGGATGGTGATGGGGTATTTCCTTCACCGGTACGTGATGACGACGGTTGAGGTGGATATGCTGATGTTCGGAAGACAGATTCGACTGATGAGTTACGTTTACAGCGTAGCCATGACGTATGCTTTCTCCGCGTTCGTAAATCTCGTCATGTACAGCAAATTGAAGAAAATAGACATGGTAGAATCGCTTAAGAGTGTAGAATAATGGGGAAATTTGTGATATACTGGGGGCACTGACAGGAAGAGACAGGAAAAAGATTAGAATAAAATGAGGAGAAATTTGTTATGAAAGATACGGCATTGGTAATCATGGCGGCCGGAATTGGCAGTCGGTTTGGAGGCGGGATCAAGCAGCTGGAACCGGTAGGTCCGAGTGGTGAGATTATTATGGATTACTCGATCCATGATGCGCTGGAGGCCGGGTTCAATAAGATTGTGTTCATCATCAGAAAGGATCTGGAGAAGGATTTTAAGGAGATTATCGGGCAGAGGATTGAGAAGATTGCCCCGGTAGAGTATGCCTTCCAGGAACTCGATGATCTGCCGGAAGGCTATGAGAAACCGGCGGACAGGACGAAGCCGTGGGGAACGGGCCAGGCTATTTTATGCGCGAAGAAAGTGATATCGGACCCATTTATCGTCATCAATGCGGATGATTACTATGGGAAAGAAGGCTTTAAGAAGATTCATGATTATCTGGTCAACCGGATGGATACGGAGGCTGAGGTCTTTGATATCTGTATGGGCGGCTTTATTCTGGGCAACACCTTAAGTGAAAACGGCGGTGTAACCCGCGGCGTATGCCGGGTGGCTGAGGACGGTATTCTCCTTGACGTGACGGAGACTTACGAACTTCAGCGCAATGGGGATGTGGCCGAGGGGCGCGACGACGATGGCAACCCGGTTGCCGTTCCGATTTGCCAGAATGTGTCCATGAATATGTGGGGACTTGCGCCGTCATTTTTAGAGGAACTGGAACGGGGATTCCCGGAATTTCTGGACAGCCTGAAAGAGGGGGATATCAAATCCGAGTATCTGCTTCCGAAGATTATTGATAAACTGGTCAGAACCGGCCGCGCCCGCGTGACGGTTCTGGAGACGAAGGATAAATGGTTCGGCGTGACATACCGGGAGGACAAGCCGGCGGTGGCTGCGGCGATTAAAGAGTTGGTGGCTGCGGGAGTGTACCCGGAAAAATTGTTTTAGGAAAGCGGAAGAAATGTTTTGAGAAAAGGGGATGACTGAATGGACTATGAAGACAGCGCCGGGATGCTGAGAATGATATTTACCGTTAAGAAGCGACCGGGGATGTACATCTGTCCGATTTCCCTTCATACATTAAACAGTTTCTTCGCTGGCTACCGCATGAGTTGTATACAGAACGGGATTGGAGATAAGGGAGAAGGCTGCCGGAAGCTTTTGATGGAATTTGACCGGTGGCTGGAGAAAAAGTATGAGATGCCTTCTTCCAGTGCTTCGTCGTGGCAAAATATTCTGTTGTACTGGAATCCGGGAGATGGGATGCGGGCGGTGGAAAATTTCTATCGGGAGTTTGAGGAGTTTCTGAAAGAGAAAGAGATCGAAATTCCGGAGATATAAAGCATGTGAAAGTGCGTGGAAGACAGTAGAAAATAGAAGAGATTTTTAATTCTGAAAAGAATGCTGTGAAGCAGTGGAGCCGGAGGGCTTGGCTGTGACGGCATTCTTTTTTTGATATAAGGCGAAGATACTTTTTTGAATGAAAGGGGCGTTGTCTGGGGGGCAGTGTGAATGGTAACATGGTTACAGGAGGTGGGGGTATGGAAGATATCAGAGTGCAATTCAAAAATCCGGATATGGAGGTGAGGGGAACCCCGTTCTGGGCCTGGAATTGCAGGCTCGATCAGGAGGAACTAAAAGATCAGATCCCGTATTTTAAGGAAATGGGGATGGGCGGCTTTATTATTCACAGCAGAACGGGACTGGATACCCCGTATCTGGGAGAGGAATTTATGGAGGCGGTCCACGCCTGTATTGAAAAAGCCAGAGCCGAAGGACTCAAAGTCCATCTGTACGACGAGGACCGCTGGCCTTCCGGCTATGCAGGCGGATATGTGACAAAGAACATGGATTACAGGGCGCGCTGCCTGGTATTTTCCCGCTGGCCCTCCGGGCGTATGCCGGAGGAGATTGCATATCACAGAAATGGACGGCTGGATATCCGTCCCAATGGCAGCGGGAAGCTGATACATTGTTTTCAAATAGAGTTGGAGGACGGATATTTAAAATCCTACCATATCTTAGACGGCGAACGGCAGGGAGAGGACATCTGGTATCTCCATGAACAGGTGATGGAACCGGATGCCTGGTTCAATGGCCAGACCTATATGGATACCCTGAATCCGAAAGCGGTAGAACGATTTCTTGAAACTACCTATGTCCGGTATCAGGAGGCGCTGGCGCAGGAATTCGGTACATCGGTCACATCAATCTTTACAGATGAGCCTCAATTTATCCATAAGCATTTTTTCAGCCAGGATGACGGGGAAAAATGGATGGTTCTTCCGTACACGGACGCTTTTGAGGAATTGTTCTTTTCGACTTATCACACCAGCTTTTTGAGAAGGATACCGGAACTTGCGTGGGACCGGAAGGATCAGGAGGACTATACTGTCAGATACGGGTATCACCGGCTTTTACTGGAACGGTTCGCCTCAACGTATTGTGATACACTTGGAAAATGGTGTATGAATCACGGGATCAGTCTCACCGGCCACATGAAAGGGGAAGGCACGCTGGCCCTGCAGGCGGGGTCACTGGGGGAGGCCATGCGCAACTACCGGTATTTCCAGATACCTGGAATTGATATTTTGTGTGATAAACGGGAATTTGCCACGGCAAAGCAGGCGCAGAGCGCGGCGCGGCAGATGGGACGGAAAGAGGTGGCAAGTGAACTGTATGGAGTGACAGGCTGGGATTTTGATTTTCGCGGACATAAGCTGCAGGGAGACTGGCAGGCAGCCCTTGGAATCACCAGACGGGTTCATCATCTGGCCTGGGCTTCCATGGAGGGGGAGGCAAAACGCGATTTTCCGGCCTCCATTTTCTATCAGTCTCCATGGTACCGTGAGTACGGGCTTCTGGAGACATATTTTGCCAGAATTGCTACAGTCATGAAAATGGGAAAACCCGTCGTGCGGCTGGGCGTGATCCATCCGATTGAGAGTTTCTGGCTTTTTTACGGGGCTGAAAGGAATGCGGCTGAGAATCAGGAGAAGCAGGAAACACAGTTTCAGGAGGTGATCCGCTGGCTCCTGTTTGGGACTGTAGACTTTGATTTTATCAGCGAGGCGCTCTTGGAATATGAGAATACTTCCTGTTGTGATGGTCGGATTTGCGTGGGAGAAATGGAGTACGAGGCCATTCTCATCCCCGGGCTGATACACTTGCGCGGCAGTACAATAAAGCTGCTGAAGGAATTTGAACAGTCCGGCGCCCGGCTTCTGCTTATGGGACAGATTCCGGAATATATAGACGGGAAGAGAAATCCCATGAGAAGTTCAGAAATGGAATGGACAGACAAAATCCGGCGAATTGGGTTTGGAAGATCCGAACTTCTGAATGCGTTAGAAGATATAAGAGATGTGGAAATAACTGATGAGAAAGGGAAAGTGGCAGAGAGATACATTTACCAGATGCGCGTGTGTGAAAAAGGACGTTTCCTGTTCCTGGCAAATGGAACGCCGCCTGAAGACAACCCGGCGCCGTTGACTCCCTGTCCCCTTACTATTTACGTCAGAGGCCTGTATTCGGCAGAGTGCTGGAACCCTTTTGATGGCTCTATGGAAGCGCTGAAAGTCCGGCACATTATGCGGAAAGGCAGAAAAATGACCTGTATCCGGAAATCATTGTACGAACATGACAGCCTGCTTCTCTATTTAAAAGAGACTTCTGATGCGGATAATTCCTGTTTTATTCCGGACCAGCGCTTTCGCAATTGTCAAAATGCCGAATTAAGGCTTCGTTCCGTAACCTTGCAGGAAGAGAACGTCCTCATCCTCGATAAAGCGAAATTCCGCCTTGACAAAGAGGCAGCCGGAGAAGAGGAGGAGATACTGCGGATAGAAAATATCGTGCGCAGATGGCTGGGATTCCCCTTAAAAGGAGAATGTTTCGCCCAGCCCTGGACAGAGAGGGTAAAAGAAAAATCAGTTGACTCACAGAGACATTACGTAGAACTGGAGTACAGGATATGGTCAGAGACTATTTCAGAAAATGTAATACTGGCCATAGAAGAACCCTCTGAGAAGGAAATCTGGTGGAATGGGAAACGGATTGAGAAGGAAGACGTGGGATTCTATGTGGACAGATCCATCAGAAAGCTGCGGCTTGGGGAACTGAAAGAAGGGGACAACTGCCTCATCGTCAGACAGGCCTTTACAGGGCGGAGCAATCTGGAGTGCTGTTTCCTTCTGGGAGAGTTCGGAGTAAGATTAGAGGGAGAGTCTGCTGTCCTGATCGATAAGCCGGACGCCGTATCCTATGGAAATATTACGGTTCAGGGTTTTCCGTTTTATGGTGGAAATCTGGAATATCATCTGGAATTACAGGCGGAGGCCGGTGAATATATTCTGGAAATTCCGGAATTTTGTGCGCCGCTTCTGGCGGTAGAACTGGACGGCAGAAGGGTTGGGGAGATCGCCTTTGCACCGTACCGGGTTTATTTAGGAAAGCTGTACGGCAGACATACCATCACGGTCATCTGCTTTGGAAACCGCCATAACACATTTGGCGCTCTGCATAACTGTAAGGACGGAGAAAACTGGTTCGGCCCCTCCGCCTGGAGGACGGAAGGGGCCGAATTTACGTATGGATATCAGGTGCGGCATGTGGGAATTATGAAAGCGCCATTCCTTCGGGAAGTGCTTTAGACTCACTGTTCTGCGGGCCGGTTCCGTCATTCTCTACCACGAGAATTTCGGAACCCGGCAGCAGGGTGCGGGCGTGCCAGGTACCTTTGCGGATGTTATAGAGCCGGAATGGTTCCATTCCTGTGGCCATGATATCAGAGGGCTCTTCCCCCTGCCCGCCTGTAAATATCGTACAGCCGCCTTTTAAAAGTACGAATACTTCGTCCGTTTCCAGATGACGCGACAGCTCTCTAATCGGCGCTTCCTCCTGATCCGTTCCCCGGACAGCGAGAGCGATCCGCCATGATTCAAACCTGATCATTGTCTGAAAGCCATTTCCCGTGTGTTCAAGAATATCAAGGCCTTCGATCCTGTTTATCTCTTCGGATCCTGTCCCGGCCATTCTGCCAGCCTTGTCTCTCCGGTCTTTTTCACTCTTAAATTCCAGTTTGTTCATAAAAACACCTCCATTTTCCCATGTGTTATCTGGTAATTTATGGAACTCAGCATAAAAGAAAAGACAGTTAAAGTCAATAATTCCGGGACCGATGATACTTTTTTGAAAGTGTCTGACTAGACATGATACTTTTTTGAATTTGCTGGTTATTGTATGCGAAAAAAGCGGATGTTACAATAAAGTCACAAAAAACAAACACACAGAATCGTGTGTACAGAACAGAGAGGGAGGTTACCATGAAGAAACGAATGAAAATGACAGCTGCCATGATGGCGGCGGTGATGGTACTTGGAGGTCTGGCAGGCTGTTCGGGAAATAAGACAGAACCGGCGCCGACAGAGAAGACAGCGGAGACGACCACCGCGGCGCAGACGACAGCCGCACCACAGACGACAGAGGCGGCAAAGCCAGCCGAAGGAGAAAAAGTTACGCTGAGGATGTCCTGGTGGGGAGGGGATTCCAGACATGAGAAAATTCTGGCGGTGATTGACGCGTTCCAGAAGGAGAACCCGGATATCGTCATCGAGCCGGAATACTCCGCATTTGCTGATTACCGTGACAAATTTACGATGCAGCTGACTTCCGGCGCTGCGGCAGATATTCTCGCGGTCGATCAGCCGTGGGTGTCGAGTATTATGGCTCAGGGAGATTTCTTCGCAGATTTGAGCGCATACGGCGAACTGGGGCTTGATGAGATGGATTCCTATATTATCGACAACTTCTGTAAATTCGATCATGGCACATTCTTCATTCCGGCCGGTGTCAACGGAATGGGGTCACTCGTAGATGTAGAAAAGCTGTCTGAGTATGGCTTCGATATCACCAACGAAGATTTTACCTGGGATGATATGATTGCCCTTGGTGAGAAGGTTCATGCCGCAGATGAAAACCAGTATTTATGCTGTGTGGACAGCAAACAGGCTTCTCTATATTATGCGAGAACGTATTTAAGACAGCTGACCGGAAAACAGTTCATCAATGATGATGGAACGGTAGGAGTCACAAAAGAAGAACTGGCTGAAGCCCTTGGCCTTGTAAATACCTTATTTGAAAAAGGAATTTTCCAGCCCATCGAGGAGAGCGGTATCTATGAAAACTCCATGACACAGAATCCCACCTGGATCAACCGCCAGATGTTCATGATTCTGGGCCGCACCTCCGCAATGACCGATATGTCGGCCCGCCGCGCTGATGAGTCCGGCAATTACACGACTACAGGTTACGTCCTTCCACAGCTGGAAAATGCGAAGGAGACAGGTATCGAGGTCCGTCCGACCACTCTGTACGCGATCAATGGCA
>CAUEKH010000050.1 GCA_959018155.1 uncultured Hungatella sp. | reverse complement strand
TGGAAATTGAAATTATGGATTAACAGCTGGAGAATCCCGTCGACTGGAAAAAAATACCAGCCGGACAATATATCGACCGAATTCGACCGAATTTTCGTTTAAACTATAGAAAAAAGGAGTGATTCGGTCGTGACGATTTGTGAAGCAACCAGTAAGAGGATTGAACAGCTGTGCAGACAGAAACGTCTGACGGGATATTCTCTCACGTATCAGGCAGGAATGCCTCCATCAACATTTAAGAGTATCATGAATGGAAAGAGTAAGAATCCGGGAATCTGCAATATACAGAAAATCGCAGATGGGCTTGGAATTACCATCCGCGAATTCTTTGATTCTGATATGTTTAATGATTTGGACCAGGACGATTAGTGATTAGTCGTCCTGGTTTTTTCTTCTTCTAAATACGCTCTGGCATCTTTAAAGAAGCTGAAAAGGATTAGCACGATGATGGCGCCGATGGGAAATGCGGCGATAATCGACACGGTCTGCAAATTCGCCATGGAGTTTTCCGAAAAAATGAGCGCGATCGGAAACAGCATCAGGAGCACGGCCCAGAACAGCTTCACATGCTTATCCGGTTCCTTGTCCGGCGGAAGTTCCCTGTAGGAGTAGGAGGAGGCAACCATGGTCAGCGCGTCGAAGGAGGTGGCGTAGAAGGCAACCATGGTCACAGCCAGCAGCACGAGCCCCATTTTAGCCAGGGGGAGAGTCTCTAAAATAGCCATGATTGTCTGGTATAAATCTCCGGTAGAGGCGTAAATGGCCATGATGTCCAGCTTTCCCTTCGTCTGGAGCGCCAGGCTGTAATTGCCCAGTATGATAAAGGAGGTAAATGTCCCGGCCAGCCCGAAGAAGTACCCGCCCAGCACGGTCTGGCGGATGGTTCTTCCCTTGCTGATGGTTCCGATGAAAAATGGCGTTGCCACGCACCAGACCATCCAGTAAGCCCAGTAGAAGATCGTCCAGTTCTGCGGGAAAGAGGACGTGCGCAGCGCATCCGTCCAGGTAGCCAGCCCGATAAAATTCTGCGCTAAATTGCCGATGGCGGTAATCCCGGTTTCAATGGTATATCTGGCTTCCCCGCCGCCGATTAAAACGTAGAGCAGCAGGCCGAAGAAGAGATACGTACAGGAGGCCGCCAGCTTCGCGATCCCTTTCATGCCGAAATAAACGGTCACGGTGTAGACGACACAGATGATGACCAGGATGGAGATGGTCAGCAGGTTGGATTCCGGAAGCCCGGTCACTTCGCTGATCGCCATGGAAAGCAGCGGTGTGGCTAAGGAAAAGGTGGTAGCGGTTCCTGCCAGCAGGGCAAAGACCGCGATTAAGTCAATGAGTTTCCCTGCAAATCCATCCACATGTTTCCCGAGAAGGGGACGGCAGGCTTCTGAGTACTTCTGCTTCGTCCGTTTCCTGACATGGAGCATGAAGCCAAACGCGACGGCCAGCGTCACGTAGAAACTCCAGGGAATGGGCCCCCAGTGGAACAGCGGGTAAGTGGAAGCCCAGTCCTGCATGGTTCCCATGTCGGTAATATGAGGCTCTCCCGCGTACAAGATCCACTCACAGAGAGAATAGAACAGAATATCGGCCGCTAAACCGGCGGTAAACATCATGGTCCCCCATTTAAAACTGGAGTACTGCGGTTTCTCTAAGTTGCCAAGCTTTATCTTTCCATACCTGGAAAATGCCATATATAAGGAGCAGAGGAAAACCCCCAGTCCGATCAGCAGATAGTAGCTTCCAAATTCGTTGCCAAGGAAGAACCGGATCGATGACAGCATGTCAGCGGATTCCTTCGGATAGAGGACGAAAACGAGACAGAGGACCACGATGCAGATGAAAGGGACGATCGTAGTTACCCAGTCCAGCTTCTTTATTAACAGTTTTTTTTCTTCCTGGTCCATAGATGTACCTCCTGGTGCGTTCAAAAATAATTTGTTTTAAATGATATTGAACATAATACCATGGTTATCCAGAAAATGCAAGAAAGAATTGTGAAGATTTTCTGACTTTTTTCCAAAACCACTACAAAAAAGGAACGGTATCCTATATAATACATATGGCATGAAAAGGAGGAGAAAAGCAATTATGAAGAAACATTTACTTATTATATTAGGAATGACAGCACTGCTTCTGGCTGGCTGTACGAAGAGCAATATCGTATCAGGCGGACCGGCAGAACCGATATTTGAGACGAGAAATGATATTCAATTGGACTGGAAACAGATTGGTGATGATTTAGACGAGACGTTCCTGGATAACGAGGAATACCCGATGGCGGTCAGCATCAATTACAATGCCGAGCAGGAGGGCGTTTTAAGCATGACCCTCATGGTGAAAGAAGGAACGACGCCGGAGGACGCGGTTGTATTTGCGGATGCGGTGGTAAGGACTTTAAACGACGAGGCTTCTATTCAGGATTTCTCAATTGAAGCATCAACGGAGAAAAGCTACGGCGGTTATTTTGACAAGACCACTTTAGAGTTGATCGTTATGCCGGATGGCATGATGGAAGATAAGTCTACCTGGCTGGTTGATATGACAATCCCGGCCGGTTCCAACGAACCGATTGTACCGAAGGAAGGGGCAGCGGCTATGGAGACGACGGCGGAAGGCGACGGCGCAGAAGCTGATGGTGCAGAAGAAACCGGTGCGGAAGCCAACAGCGCGAAATAGAATGGCATAAAAGCTGATGGCACGGAAAAAACCAGCGCAGAAGCCGGTGATGCAGAACAGAATGGCGCACAAACCGGCAGTGCAGTAAAAAAACAGCAGAAATTGATATGCAAATTTCACATTTTATATCAGAAAACCCAG
This sequence comes from uncultured Hungatella sp., assembly GCA_959018155.1. Taxonomy (GTDB): domain Bacteria; phylum Bacillota; class Clostridia; order Lachnospirales; family Lachnospiraceae; genus Hungatella. Next base: position 8,267 of record CAUEKH010000050.1, on the reverse strand, counting down.
CAGGCATGAGGCTCATAATATGAGTCACCACATGTCTGCCGGGTTTTATTGTGTCCCAGTAAAAATCTCCCCCTGCTATGCAGGGGGAGAAGAGTTCTTTAGATATAAGTATGAACTCCTGTGCTAAAATAAATGCAGGTCTGCGAAACCATAAATAAAAAGCACAGGAGGTCCCAAAATGGACAATAATAGTTTAACTCATACGAGATGGCAATGCAAGTATCACATAGTTTTTGCACCAAAATACCGGAGACAATACCGGAGACAATACCGGAGACAATACCGGAGACAGACTATCAGTGCGCCTTCCGGGCGCAAGCAGGTAACAACCCCTTATAGGGGCAGTGCAAGCCACCGGCTAAGCCGGGGGTCCTGACTTTTGGTGATTTCACGAATCATCTGCTACAATATCTCATGGCCGGTCAGCCCCTACTGTGGCACGGCCAGCCCGCTGTGATACGAGTAATTTCCCAGTTCCTTGATTAGTTTTCCGTGATCCTGTTCCTTAAGCGGGACAGGGGAAATCAGTTCTTCATTAAAGAGATAGAATACATCGCTGCATTTTTTCATGGACTGATGAAACAGTTCCGGGAAGGAAGCCTGGGAGGCAAGCCGTTTATCCCAGGGGTTACACCAGGTCTCATGGTTCAAATTCATGGTTTTCACCGGATCCGGCGGGATGTCGGTTACCAGCTTCCGGGAGGCGATTGGATTTCTTAAGAAAAGATTTTCAAATACCTCCACGCTGTTCTTCTTCCTGCTTCTCGGGTCAGCCAGTGTGCGGCAGCCGATGCGCATCGCCATGATGGAGCGGGAAACCATGCGCGGCGTCACCTGGAAGTTATTCTGGTAGTTGATTGGATAATACGCCTCATTGATGCAGGCTGACAGGAAACCGGAGATAAACTGCAGTTCCTGGCCATTTAAACAGATAGTAGCCGCCTGATTGAACTGGGACGGTTTTTTCTTTTTGTACTTCTCTAAGAGAAGGGCGTCAATGTCATTTTCCAGGGTTGCGTGAAGCCCGTGGTAGTAGTTTCCCGAATTCTTGATATCGTATTCAATCCGGCCGTACACGTATGGATGGCAGATAGAGTCCGCTATATAATGGCAGAAATATCCACTTAAATAAGAGATTGCCTGTTCGCGCTGCTGTTTGGAGTCAATGCCGGACAGTCGGTTTAAGCATGAGACGAAAAAATCACTGATATGATTTTCGTGCATGTAGGAACCTACGTTGCGGTAATCGCGGTGGCGCAGAATCGGGATATTGTAAAAGAACATATCCGGTCCCTGCAGCCCCAGCTGATAGAGCCAGCGGTATTTGGAAATAATACGCTTCAACTGGTTGCCCGGCAGGTCATTGTAAGCTCTCACACCTAAAAGATAATGGGTAGTAAAACCAGGCATTGATAATCACCTCGCTGTATTTGGATTTTAAAAAGTCGGGCAAAACTGCAGTCGGTAAGTGCCGCCCGCCGCACTTTTTCACTGAATCTATTATATCATATCTTTCCCGTTTAGGCACAAAAATTGGCTGGAAATTTTATTCCTGAAATTTTATCTGCAGAGACTTTTGGCACGTCATTTTTCGAAACCCGCATACATTTTCAGAGAAATGAATAATGTTAGAGAGAGGGATTGGGAGGTGCATATGATTCATCAGATTCATGAACTGGTTTGGGGGCCGTGGCTTCTCCTGCTGTTTTTGGGGACCGGAATCTTTTTTACGCTGAAGTCCGGATTTTTCCAGATTCGCCGCCTGCCGTACTGGTGGAGACAGACCATCGGGAGCATCCGGGAAGAGGAGTGCTTAGAGGAGGGGGAGGTGTCGAAATTCCAGACGGCCTGTACCGCGTTAGCAGCCACCATCGGGACCGGCAATATCGTCGGGGTGGCTACAGCACTGACGGCCGGAGGTCCCGGAGCCATTTTCTGGATGTGGATCTCGGCGGCCATCGGGATGATGACAGGATATGCGGAAACCATGCTGGGAATTCGATACCGTTACCGCGATAAGACGGGAAAATGGATCTGCGGCCCCATGGTTTACATAGAACGGGGCCTCCATATGCCGTGGCTGGGCCTGGTATACAGCTTTCTCTGCATTATGGTGTCTCTTGGTATGGGAAGTATGGTTCAGTCCAATTCCATTGCCGAGACCTTCGAATATTCTGTCGGGGCGAAGCCACAGATAGCGGCTGTCCTGGTGACGGCAGCTGTGGCGGCGGTAGTATTTGGCGGGATCAGCCGGATCGCGGCGGTGTCGGAACATTTAGTCCCGGTTTCAGCCGGCATTTATATCCTTTTTTCTTTGGTTATCATTATGTCGTGCTACGATGAGATGCCGGCTGTCTTTCTTTCTATCTTTAAAGATGCCCTGCGGCCGGGGGCGGCTCTTTCAGGGGCGGCCGGGTACGGAATCAGCAGAAGTCTTCAGTATGGTATGGCGCGGGGCGTTTTTTCCAATGAGGCGGGACTTGGGAGTATGGCGGTACTTCACGGAGCGGCGGAGGAGACGACCCCGGAGCGCCAGGGCATGTGGGCCATGTTTGAGGTGTTTTTCGATACCATTTTAATCTGTACGATGACGGCCCTTGTCATTTTGTGCATGACGGGCCCTGACGCGGCTTCCAGCGGCTACGACGGCGCGGCGCTGACGGCTTACTGTTTTTCAAAACGCCTGGGCAGCCTGGGGGAGTACCTGGTGTCGCTGGCCATGGTGCTGTTTGCCTTCGCCACGATCATCGCCTGGTATTACCTTGGACGCCAGGCAGCAGGATATCTGGCGGAGCGCTTAAAGGAGATGGGAAAATGGTACGCGGTTCAGCGAATCCTGCGGGGGAAGGTGTATACACTCCTCTATCTGGCCGCCGTGTACGCCGGCTGCATAGCAAAACTGGAGACGGTGTGGGAACTGTCGGATATCTGGAATGGTCTGATGGCGCTTCCTAATATTGCGGCTCTTCTGTTTCTGGCAAAGGAAGTGACCTTTCCAGGGAAGGAAGAACAGGGGGGAAGAGAAGAAAGGTGAGACTTAAGAAGGGCAGGCTGCCGGTTGTGATGACTGGCAGGCTGCCTTGTTTTGTTGAAGACGGTGACCTATGCGCGGAGCGTGCAGGTTATCGTTTATCGCTGGCAATAAAAGAACCTCCCCGCACCGGAGAGGTTCTTCAAATATATATAATTGAAAAAGGGAGGAGAGCTGATAATAAATTACCAGCTCGAGTATTATGAAAAAAATCTTATAAGCAACTTGTTTTTGTTTATGTTTAAAGTATATCCATGAAACATGAAGAAATCATGTTATTTGTGTAAAAGGTTTTTGAATGAAATATAAACAAAATGTGAACGGATATATAGGAAGTGTTCGCCAACAGAAACGGTAATCCCAAACATCGGATTACCGTTTCTTTATCGCCATTTATTTTGAGACACATTCTCCTTTTCTCCGCACAGCCTTTTTCATGGGAAGGCCTGTTCCGTAGTCCAGCTGGCGCGGCTCGTACTCTTCATTTTCCCGCTGCCTCGTCATCAGGCGGCTGTCCCAGGTTTTAAATTCTGTAATTCTGTTCCAGGGCCGATCCTCCCAGTAGTATCCGCGGAATGGATCCCTGGTGCGATACATATTTTCCAGCAGAGCTTCATGAAGACGCTTCTTTTCCCTGTCGAGAGAGGCATCCTGAATCCGGTTTACCATCTCCTCCGGATCTTCCTCCAAATCATAGAATTCGTCAGAGGTCATCAGGTTGATAACAAGCTTGTATCTGCCATCATAAACGCATCTGACAGGCTGGTAACCGCCAAATCCATCGTGGTCGACCTCATAGCGGCCAAATTCCATAAATACATAATCATTGACGCGGTTTCCGGTCTGCAGTTCCTCATAAATACTGTTTCCTTCCAGAACCTTTGCCTTCGGAACCCCGAAAATGTCACAGATGGTAGGCGCTATATTGATATGGGACACCGGACTGGAATCGACCCGACCCTCGCCAAAGCCTCTGATTATCATAGGAATATGGGTAATTTCCTCATACATGGCAGGTCCTTTATGGGTCAGGGAGTGGGAATACAGCATGTCGCCATGGTCAGAGGTATAAATGACAACCGCGTCTTTTGCATAGTCATCAATGGCCTCCAGCACTCTTCCTATTTCATAATCCACAAAGGCGTTGCATCCGAAGAAATACTTAAAATTCATGGAGAAATTCGGGTCAGCCGCAGCCATGTAGTTGTCCGCAGCCCAGATTTTATGGTGCTCCGGCTTGTCCGTCAGCGGATCGCAGAGATTTGCCTTGCGGTGGAACTGGTGATTCTCGAACAGATCACGGAAACGTTTCGGGCAGAGATGCGGTCCATGCGGTTCATCATAAGAGACTACCAGAAAATAGTCTTCCCCGCTGTCTTTATGTTTTTCCAGGAAATCAATGGCCCGGTTCGAACAGCGGTGGCCATAGGTGAATTCTTCCTTGATGTCGTATTGTTCCATGCTGGAGGTCTGGCGGGAGATAAAACGTTCTTCCGGGGTCAATTCATCTAAGTAATTGCGCATGTCATACCAGTAATCCGGATCCCAGCCGTCGGCGCACCGGCCCAGGCCGAAATAATCACCTCCGTCCAGGTGCCATTTACCGATGTAAGCGGCGTGGATTCCATGGTCGGTCAGCCTGCGGCCGATATTCTGTACATTATCCGAGAGCCCCATGCAGTTGGACCAGCCTGCGCAGGAGTGGGGATAACTTCCCGTAAAAATAGCGGAACGGGCCGGCTGACAGACCGGCTGGGTGGTGTAGGCTTTATCAAAGCGTATGCCGTCGGCGGCCAGACGGTCGATATTCGGGGTGTGCATGTCCGGATTTCCGTAACAGCCTAACATGTCAATTCGCTGTGTGTCGGTCATAATCAGTATTACTTTCTTGCTCATTTTTCTTTCTCTCCTTGTGATTGATTTCCTGGTAAACTGAAAAATATTTATATAGAATCGAGTTGAAACTGTATGAATATTCGAGTATACTGGTAGAGGCAGGCGGCTTCAATGGCAGACTGCGTACCAATGTCATTTTACCATGCCGGACTGTTTTTGGGTAGCCTGTTACATGGGAACAGCCGGTGGCAGAAGAAATTTTTCAAAATAATTTAAAAATTTATAAAAATATAAAACCTTTTTAAAATAAGAATCGTCTTAAAGTCAGAAGGAATAAAAAAGTAATAAAAATAAAGGAGAAACTGAGATGAAAAAAGCGATGATGATGGCAGCGACATGTATGATGACCCTGTCTGTGGGGCTCACTTCGTATGCAGGAGAGTGGAAACAGGATTCTATTGGCTGGCACTATGATAAGACGGGAACGGGAAATTTTGCAGCAAATGAATGGCTTTGGGTAGACTCTGATCAGGACGGAACCGCGGAGTGCTATTATTTTGATGGCACAAGTTTCATGTGGGCCAACCGGGAGAAGGATGGCTATCTGCTGAACAGCCAGGGCCAATGGACTGTAAATGGAGTCGTACAGCGGAAAGTAGTGGGTGGAGCCGTTGGAAATGTTACGGGAACATGGAAGCAGGATTCCGTCGGCTGGTACTATGACAAGACGGGAACAGGAAATTATGCGGTCAATGAGTGGCTTTGGGTGGATTCGGACTATGACGGGACTGCGGAATGCTATTACTTTGATGAAAATGGTTACATGTTGGCGGACCGCGTAAAAGATGGTTATACATTGAACAGCCTGGGACAGTGGACCGTAGACGGCATCGTGCAGAGAAAAACGGTGGCCGGCGGTGGAATGGGGACAGGTAACGGAACCGGGGCCGGAGGCGGAATTGGAACCGGAAGCGGAAACGGAACCAGGGCCGGCAGTGGAATTGGAACCGGCGCAGCAGGGTCCAGTAACGGAACCGGCACAGGGGCTGCCAACGGCGGCGGATCTGGCTCCGGGGACACCAACGGCAGAATCGTCACTGATGAAGACGGAAACCTCGTCTATAAAAGTGGGAAAGACTACATATTAAACCAGAATACAGACACAAATCTACAGCTTAACTCATTCGGTGTCAATGATATGAAGGTAGTCTGCGCGCTGCTTGGCAGAAAGGATGTATCCTATTCCGATTTAAATGAGAAAGAAAAAGCGGTGTATGACTATGCCAGCGATTACATAGAATCGAATCCCCGCTCAACGGATTTCGACACCGCCCACGATCTCGCCATTCACCTTTACACAACGACTCACTATGAACTGGATGGGTCCGACTGCTACTCCCCTTACGGGGTCGTCAGAGGGCTGGCGGTCTGTGAAGGTTATTCCCGTATGTTCAAGATCATTATGAATGGCTATGGTTTTGACTGCTATCTGGCTCATGACGTGTCCCATGCCTGGAATAAAATCAGGGTTGATGGAAAATGGTACAATGTGGACGTGACAAGACCGGATCTGACGAAATATTTCCTGATGTCAGATACTCAGTTTGACAGCTCCGGCCAGAAAGGGACGTATCCGGCCTGCAATACCTCTGGCGCCTCCTACGGAAAACGTACCGAGCACTATGGCGGAAATTTAAGCAGCACGCCGGAAGACAGGGAAAAGGGGACGTATCAGGTTGGCGCCAACAGTTCTGCGACAGACTGGCCCAGCGTGATGGAAGGCAGCAACGAGTTTGTCTTTGACGAGGATGAGGTTGAGACAATCAAAGAAGAGGCCCTTGAGTATGCAAAGACGAAAATTGAGACCGGAGTTGATAAAACGTATGTCTACATTTTCATGGAAGGAAAAAGGCTGAAAGTGACAGAGACGTCGGCAATAGGAAAATACGTAGTGAAAGGGTTGAAGAACGAACCGGGAGTCAGAACCGTACACGGCCAGGGAATTACCTCTACCATGGTGGACGGCGTCAGCTACCATATTTACAAGCTGATCATCTTCTATTAAACGATAGCCTGCACGCTCCGCGCACAGGTCACCGTCTACAATAAAAGACGAGCCTTTCTCTCTGTCAGGGCTCGTCAATATATTCAATCACGTCTGATACAGAACATTTTAACAGTCTGCACAGCTGATTGACCGTGTTAGTGGAAATGCTGTTCCCATGTTTAATGCTGTAATAAGTTGCGCGGCTGAAGCCAGCCTTCTGAAGCTGATAAGAGGTAACCTTTTTTTCTTTCATTGTCTTAAAAAGCGGCGCATAGCTAATCATTTCACACCTCCTGGCGGAATTATACTTTAAGTATAAGTGTGGGAAATCGGGTTGAATATGTACGAGTTTGCGAGTACAAAGACCTGTGAAATGAAAATGGTTTCGTTCCTGTGCAGATAAGGATGTTATATCATATTTTAAGGTGTTCAGCGCCTGTCATTTTTATTCGCAGCGCCTGAAATTTTTTGCGCCAGCTTCCGGAAAAAAGAGCAATTTCTGACAGGTATAGGATTGGGAATAGATTGAAAGTAAGAACATAAATACAAATCATGATATTAAATGAATCTTGTCGGGAATCTTGGTATAAACAAGAAAAATAGGAGAAAAGAAGCGGTATTTGTTCCAATTTGTCAGAATATATGATATAATAGCGAAAACCGTGCAAACCAGGTTTTTTAGTAAAAAAGGAGGGAGAGAGTTGGAAAAGCCAGAAAACAAAGGAAGTTTAGCGGTACAGGTGATTTTAGGAATTCTTCTGCTGGCTGCGGTTGCTCTTCTGGTCCTGCTTACATTTGTGGACCGTCCGAAGGGAAAAGGGACCTTGGAACCGGAAAATATTTCTGTTTCAGGGGAAACGGCAGCGGCAAGAAAGAATCAGACGCCCGTGACGGCCTGCAATCTGGAAGGTATTTCCTATCATATCGTTCCGGGCGGCATTTCAGCGGGACAGGCGCAGGGCGCAGAGCAGCCGAAAACGGAGCAGTCCGGGGCGGAACAGGCCCAGGAGACTGGAGAAAGCGGAGAGAGTCTGCTTCAGGAGACTGCGGAAGGAACCGGGAATGGCCAGCTTCAGGAGACGGCCGGGGGACTGGCAGAGAGCCAGGCCTACGCGGCGATGGAAGGAAACGGAGATTACATTCTGCCGGAGAGCAGCAGCCGCTATTACAGTCAGGAGGAGCTGGAGGCTCTGACAGACGAACAGCTTTATTATGCCAGAAATGAGATTTACGCAAAGCTGGGGAGAAAGTTCCGGTCGGAGGAATTGAATCGTTATTTCAGCAGCAAATCATGGTATACCCCATTATATGAGCCGGACGCATTTGACGATTTAGGCGACAGCGCATTCAATC
>CAUEKH010000049.1 GCA_959018155.1 uncultured Hungatella sp. | reverse complement strand
GCCGTGCAGAAAAAAGTAACTTCACCGCGGATATACGGGAAATTTCCGATCTCCTGCCTCATTTCCTCACAAATATCAAAGACCTCCTGCCTTGAAGCCCCCATCATGATAACCAGAAATTCCTCGCCGCCCCACCGCGCTACCTTATGGCTGTGGCACACGCTCTCCATGATATTGGAGATGCACACCAGCACCGTATCGCCGGCATCGTGGCCGTACGTATCATTGACGCGTTTGAAATTATCCACATCGATCATGACAAGCGCATCCTGGCGCCCTCTCTTCTCCAGTTCCGGCGCCAGCTTCTCCATGACAAAATGGCGGTTATACAAACCGGTCAGCTCATCACGGTACGCCACCCGGTTTAATTTCTCCATGTTCGCCTTCAGCGTCTCATTGATCGACTTCAGTTCATCCTTCTCGCGTTTTTCCACGAGATGGGCTCTCACTCTCGATTTCAGTTCCTCCGGATTGAACGGTTTTTTGATATAATCACAGGCGCCCAGTTCAAACCCGCGGATAATATCCTGCTCGCTGTCCTTCGAGGTGATGAAGACTACCGGAGCCAGATTTTTTCTCTTTTTCTTAATCTTCTCCAGCAGATCATACCCTTCCATATCGGGAAGAACCACGTCCAGAAGGATCAGATCCGGTTCCAGTTCTTCCAGCATCTCCATGGCATCTCCCGCCGTATGGCATTTGTATATGGCAACTTCTTCATTCTTTAAAATATTTTCTATCTGCTTACAGATAAACAGACTGTCATCCACCGCTAAAATACTCTGTCTGCCTGCCATGTCTCTTCCTCCCGTCAGCCGGTTTTCTCTATATCACAATCGTACCCGTTTTAAATGATTTGACTGTCAGGGCACCCGTCGCTGAATCAAATATGATTGTTCTGCCGTAATCCTTTCCTGTATCTTCCGCGATTACCGGAATATGCAGCTGGCCAAGGACCTCTTTCACTGCTTTTACATTGCGCGCCCCAATCCCCTCTACCTCTTCCGAGGTGTGGAACATGCTGGCGCCTCCCGCAATCTTCGCCGTCACATAACTCTGTACACAGCCAAGGGTTCTCATCCGGCGCAGCAGCTCTTCACAGCCGCTGTCCGCAAATTTATATGGGTTGATGAGTTCCTGCGGAATTCCCGGATGGGGTAGCATAATATGCGCCATACCGGCAATCTTCCTTTTTCTGTCATAAAGACAGATTCCCACGCAGGAACCAAGCGCATACGATATCAACTGCTCAGGGCAGCAAACCACATTTCCCTGCGCGATTCCTATCGTCAACGAATTATTATTCATACGTCTCTCCCAGCGCAGTAAAAATCCGTTCCAGGGAGTCAATCTCAGGAAGGAATAACACGTGGCTCACAACCGACAGATTTCCAAAATGATACCGATCCTCAATCAGAAGCAGATCATTGCTCAGCTTCGCAAAATGAATCATCGGTACACTTAAAATTGCCCCGGTCATATCGACACAGGCGTCCGGAACGGAGACATGGACCTTCAAATTCATCATCTTCGTCAGGGCGTTGATATAGGAACAGCACATGATGTTTCCCATCTCACAGACCGCGGACATCCCCATCTCGTCCAGCCGGTGAATCCCGTCTATCTCATCCCCCAGCAGTTCTTTCAGCATAATCTTCGCAAACTCGTCGCTTATCAGGAACATAAACATCCCGTTTAAATCCCCGGTAATCTCCAAGAGCACTCCGATCTGGATCTTTTCCATCCCGCCAAGGACGCCCGGGATATCGTTGAACTCCATAATCCGGATTGACGGCCTCTCCATGTCAATCTGGCGGTTCATCATGGCTGAAAGAGAGGTCACCGCATTGCCGGTTCCGATATTGCCAATCTCCATCAGGATATCTTTCGCGTTCTCGCTTAAATCAGAATATTTTTCCATCCTTATACCCCCGGTTCCTCATTCTGGAATGCCAGGGCAAGAGCTTCCAGTATCTGCTCTGCCTTAAATGGCTTCACAATAAAATCACGGGCGCCATTGTCAATTGCCTCCCGAATCATGGCTTCCTGCCCGATCGCAGAGCACATAATGACAAAGGCCTCCCCATCTGTCTTCCTGATTTCCTTCAGTGTCTCGATTCCATTCATCCCGGGCATGGAGATGTCGAGAAGTACCAGACCCGGTTTTTCTTTCTCGTAAAGTTCTAAAGCCGTCTCGCCGTCAGGGGCCTCGCAGATTCCGTATCCTCCCGCCTCCCTGATAATGCGTTTCAACACCGTGCGCATAAATACCGCGTCGTCAACAATCAATACTTTTCTCTCTGAGTTCATGACAGTTCAAATTCCTCCACCAGTTTTTTCATAATCTGGGCCTGGGCCGACAATTCCTCACTGGCCGCCGCGCTCTCCTCTGCTGTCGCCGAATTTCCCTGAACGACTCCGGAAACCTGCTCAATACTCTGTCTGATCTGAATGATCGCCTCTGCCTGGTGCACGGAGGATTCCGAAATCCTGTCCACCATGGTGATAATCTCTTCCGTCCCGTTCACCACATGAATCAGGGCCTGGGCCGTCTTATCCGCCTTCTCGGTTCCTCCCTCCACTTTCTCGGCAGTAAGCGCCGCAAGCTGGGCCATCGTGCGGGAGGCCTCACGCGTTTTCGTCGCAAGCTGACGCACTTCACTGGCAACTACAGAGAATCCTCTTCCCGCCTCGCCTGCGCGGGCTGCCTCTACGGAAGCGTTCAGAGCCAGAATATTCGTCTGGAACGCGATATCCTCAATCTCCTTCACGATATTGCTCATTGTCCTGGAGTTCTCCCGGATTTCTTCAATCGCGTGAACCATCTCCTTCATCTGATGATTACTCTCTGAAACCATCTGACTGACTTCCTCCACCTTATGGTTTGCACTTACAGCGTCTTCCGCATTATTTCTGACTCTGTCAGAGATCTCATTGATATTGGCTGCCAGTTCTTCCATAGAGCCGGCCTGCTCCGTTGCGCCCTGGGAAAGAACCTGAGCGCTGCCTGCCACCTGCTCAGATCCGCCTGCCACCTGATCCGCGGCATTGGTAATCTGCAGGATTGCATGGCTTAAAAGGCGGGTAATCTGCTCCATTGCATTTCCAATTGACACAAAATCACCTTTATACGCTACGTCAGAATGGTAATTCAACTTTCCCTTTCCAATGGCGAGAAGCCCTCTCTCCACCTCCGACACATACTCTTTTAAAGAAGACAGGGTCTCTCTTAAGCTGTCCGCCAGTTCTCCCAGTTCGTCCTTCGACTCATAAGAAACCGCAGTATCCAAATCGCCTTCTGACAGCTTTCTGATTGCCTGACGCAGTTCCGCGACGGGTTCTGTAATTCCCTTTGTAATCCGTACCCACAATAACGTGGATATTATCATTACGACAACAGATAAGAAAATGACTCCCGACACCATCTGACTTTTAACGTTATGACCGCTTTCCAGATAGTCTTCCGCCTGGCTGACTGAATACGCGGCAATGCGGCTTAGGCAGTCTCTCGCTACGGCGGCATTCACCTCATATCCGTCATTATAATTATACAGAACCTCGCTGTACTTTTTCTGCCTCAGCATCTCTACGTTCTCATCGCGAATCGGCGCCAGAATTCCAAGGCAGTTTACCAGTTCTTCCACCATGTCATTGCCCGGCAGCTGTTTCTGAAGTTCCGGCACTCCCTTCTCAATGACCGAAATCAGTTCTTCAATCTCTTCGAATTTCTCTGCCTCCAGATTGGAACCGGTTGCAATGTTTAAGAGGTCACGGCCGATTCCCTGAATGGCAGCTCTCATATTGCTGACCGTTATGGCTGTTGTAAATGCTTCGTCATAGAAGGTGTCCAGCGTTGCTGAAACGTTATATATCCCAAATAGTGAAGTTACAATTGTGACGATATAAAGCACGATAATGATTCCATACGACACAAGCAGTTTCTTTCCCACCTTCATGTCCTTTAATCTCTTATTAAGCATAGTTCTTTCCTGTCTCCCTGTCTCTTGCCCTGTTAATAGGTTTATTCTATATCCAGTATCTCGCGCGGTTTACCGTTTCAATCTCCAGTTTTCCATCGTTTACATAGAAATGAACACTCCGGCCGTGATTTTCCCCCGTATCCTCAGATAAAATAGGAACTCCCAGTTCCTGTAGCTGTTCTCTCGCACAACTCACATTATCCTTTCCAATATCCGGCTGGCCTCCCAGCCCTCCAAAGCAGAAAATTTTCGCGCCACCGGCCAGCTTGGCCTTTATATTCCCTGGCACCGCCCCCAGATGAACCATCTCCTGATACAAAACTTTTATGGCAGTATCCACATACCTGAGACGGTCATTCGCCACACTTTCCTTCGCCAGACGAATCGGAAACAGCGTGTGTACCATACCGCCAATCTTTTTTTTCTCATCGAAGAGACAGACGACAATGCTGGATCCGACAGCTAAGGATTCTAAAACCACCTGTTCCGCCGAAACCGCCATCTCATCTGGTTTTATCAAGATTTTTTTCACAGCCCCACCTCCATCGCATCAATAAACCGACCCACAGAATCTCCGTGAAGAATCATGCACAGGCAGCTTTCTCCACTGTCTTCTCCGATGTGAAATTTATTTCCGATACAGACTGCAAGCCCATAGATATTGGCAGCTGCCCCAATCAGTTCCGTCACAATGGCGCCTTCCATATCCATGGAGACCGCGGAATCCTGCACATCAATTTTACAGCCTGTACAGGAAGACAGTGACGTCAGATAAGTAGAGGAGGTAATATTTGCGATTTCCTTCAGCAGATCAAGAAGTCTTCCATCCAGCTCCTCCTGTTCCGGCTGTCTTTCCAGAACGCCTTCCAGAATCACAGATACCATATCCATCTTATAGACCTGAAGAAGCAGCCCGGTGATATCGCCGGAAAATGGAACCATAACGCCGACCACGCTCTCATCAGCCGGCCCGAACCAGTCCGCAACGCGGTTATAGTCCATCTCCATGACCACCGGAGCAGAACAGGTAACCATCTTGCCCGTCATATGGGACAGAGACGCCATACAGCTTCCGGCCCCGATATTCCCTATTTCACAGACGATATCTTCTACCTGATTCTTTGATACGCTTTTCTTACCCACACTCTGTTCCATATTTACAGACTCACTTCCACTAATTTTAAAAGATCTTCATCCTTAAATGGCTTTACAATAAAATCAACTGCCCCCCGGCGGATCGCCTGCGCAATAATCGGTTCCTGCCCCACAGCAGAACACATGATGACCTTAGCGGCGGCGTCGCAGCTTAAAATTGCATCTAAAACCTCCAGCCCGGTCATCTCCGGCATCGTAATATCAAGCAGCACCAGATCAGGGCGTTCCTTCTGAAACACTTCTACCGCTTCTCTGCCATTACACGCCTCGACGAAGCGGTCATATCCCCCCTGTGTCAGCGCCCTCTTTATAACCTTTCTCATAAACATCGCATCGTCTGCGATTAAAATTAATGGTCCCATATCGTTCCCTCCACTTAAAAATTCATTTTTATGCTAAACTTCTCAATTTCCGCGGCAATCGCTTCCAGAGGCATCTGCCGTCTGGCCCCTCCGCGCAGAGCCGCCATGCGCGGCATTCCATAGATAGTGCTCGTTCCCTGATCCTGGGCAATCGTTTCCGCTCCGGCACGGCTCATGGAAAGCAGCCCTTCCGCTCCGTCTTCTCCCATTCCGGTCAGGATGATTCCCATACTGTTTTTTCCTGCCTCCTGCGCTACCGATTTCATCAGACAGTCCGCGGAGGGGCAGACCCCGTTCACCTTGGGACCGGAATAACACTGCAGAATATAACCCTGGCCGCTTTTTCTGACAGTCATGTGCTTACCGGCCGGCGCAATATAGACAATCCCGTTCTTTACCCGCTCTCCATGCCTTGCCTCCACCACTTTCATCTGGCATCGTTCGTCTAAATAAGCGGCGAACTGGCCTGAAAATCCCGCGGTTAAATGCTGAACCACAAGGATTCCGCACACATTTTCAGAAAGCCCGGATAAAATCGTCTGAACCGCCATCGGCCCGCCGGTGGAAGCCCCGACAGCTACGAGGCAGCGGCTCTCCTTTTCAGGCAGCAGAAAATTTCTGTTCTCTGAAATACTCCGCCGTTCCTGCATCTTCTCCCTCAGTTCCCGACAGAAATCCTTCTGCGCCGTCTGGCTTATCAGGCAGCGGTTTGGGATAAATGTTATCTCATCACCGAAAAACAGCGCCGCTTCCCTGAGTTTTTCCTCCCCTAAGCAGATAATTTTCTCTTTCTTCTGAAGGAACGGCCGGATTCTGGAAAATTCCTTTTTTAAAAATGCCTCACTCGTACATGCGATGACAACACACCGCAAACCATTTATCCTGCCAAGGAATTCCCTGATTTCATCAGGATTTAAGTCCACACAGGAAATCCCCTCCTGGCTTAAGGCAGCGGCTACCATCTCTTTCAGCCCGGGATTTTCTGCTATAATCCCGGTCTCTTCTTTATCCATAAACATTTCCCCGTTTTCTGTAGATGGCCGGACAGACATACTCGAACAGTTCATGATTCCTCGGCAGCAGCTCGGTATGTCCCACAAACAGATAGCCATCCGTTTTAATGGAACGATAGAGATTCTCTATCAGCTTTCTCCTTGACGATTCGTCAAAATATATCATCACATTCCTGCAAAAAATCAGGTCATATTCTCTGATACCGAAATACGGCTTCAAAAGATTCATCCGGAGGAATTCCACATTGGCCCGGACAGAAGGCGTCACAGTAAAATATCTCCCGCCAGGCTCCGCCTCCACAAAAGTTTTGCGCCACAGTTCCGGCAGCTTTTCCAGTTCACTGAGCGGGTATCTCCCCTCTCTCGCGACCTTGAGAGCCCGATCAGATACATCGGTCCCCCGGATCGAATACGGTGGTAGCCACCCTCCGAGCATCCCGTAATTTTTCATCACCATGGCTGCAGAATAGCACTCTTCCCCGCTGGAACAGCCCGCGGACCAGATACGGTACGGTTCCGTCTCACTCCTGCCCTTTAACTCCGGAAGAATCGTCTTCTCCAGAAACTCAAAGTGCGCCATTTCCCGCATAAAATACGTATAATTGGTTGTCAGACGGTTTAAAAGAATACTCTGAAGCCGGCCGCTTTTATCCGACTCCATCTGGTCTAAAAACTGGCCCATGGCCGGTATTCCCAGCTTTTCCAGTTCGTTGCTCATCCGGCATTCCGCCAGAATTCTCTTTTTTGTTAAATCTATGCCAAAATTGCTGATCACATAATTTCTCAGGCGTACAAACTCTTCATCTGTAAAGTGTATCAACTCTCTCACCCCCGCCTATCTCGTCAGCCGTCTCTCCATATATGGTGCCATCGTCCCGCTTTATCATTGCCACACAGCCGGCAGAAGCACTCCCGGCTTCCTGCGCCGGCCCAAAAACAGCCCGCAGACTGCCATGCCAGAAAGTCATCCCCGCAACATCAGACGGCGCCCCCGGTACTGGAATGATCTCCGGAGACGCCACCACCATCTCCAGCTGATCCACAGCCACCTCTTTCACTCCGTCTTTCCGATAAAGCAGGAACACTTCTCCTGTGCTCACCTCATGTTCCATCTGTCTCCATTTATCCTTTCTGACCGACAGGCGCCAGAAGATATTCATAGTCTTCTATTGGGGCCGGCCTTCCATAGCGGTACCCCTGGGCCAGATTACAGCCGATTTCTTTCAAAAAACGTTCATGCTCCACCGTCTCGATTCCCTCAGAAATCACTTGGATATCGAGTTCACGGGCCATATGGATAACATTTGATACAATAATCTTCTCCCTCTCATTAAGCAGTTTCTGGAAGAATTCCCGATCGAGCTTAATAATATCGACCGGTAAGTCTTTCAGCAGACACAAAGAGGAGTAACCCGTTCCGAAATCGTCCATGGAAAGGATAAATCCCCGTTCCTTGATCTGTCTGGCCACATCGAGTATCACCTCGGGATTATGTAAAAATGCGCTCTCTGTAATCTCCAGTTCCAGACATTCCGGCGGCACCTCATACTCCCTCGTGATCTCCACCAGCCGTTCTAAAACCTCCGGCTGTACAATATGTACCCTGGAAATGTTCACCGCAATGGGATATGGCTCTCTCCCCATATCCATCCACGACCGGATCAGCCGGCACACACGCGTAAATACGTATAAATCCAGTTCTTCGATAAATCCGTTCTTCTCAAACAGAGGGATGAAATCATTCGGAGGAATCAGTTCCCCCTCCCCCGTCTTCCAGCGCACCAGGGCCTCAAATCCAATGCAGCGCTTCTGCACCAGCTCCACCTTTGGCTGGTAGTATACGATAAATTCTTCCCGCTCAAGGGCGCTCTTCATGCGGAACGTCAGTTCCCGCTCCCTCGCGAACCGCTGCTCATCTTTGCGGTTATAGAAGCGGTATACACTCTTGTGGTAATCCTTTAATACCTTCCTCGCCATGTTGGCATGATCCACCAGGACAGACATGGCGCAGTCCCCCGGTTCCACCAGACAAATCCCCATCATACAGCTTAAGTTAAAGTCAAGCCCTTCTTCCTCAGGGACCTTCTCAATCCTTCGGATCATCTGGTCAAGGCGGCGCTGAAGGCCTCCTATGGTCTGGTATTCCAGAAGCATCACAAATTTATCCGCCTCAATTCTTGCGAAGCACTCGCCGCCTCCGATAAAACGGCTGATGATCGAACTGATATCCACAAGAATTGTATTTCCCATCTCGTAGCTGTAATCGCTGTTGATCACTTTAAAATTCTTGATATCCATTGTGACCACTGCCTGCAGCAGGGAAGAATTCTTCAAACAGTTCTCTCCTTCCGCAAGGAACCGGTTATAATTCCACGCTTCTGTCAGCCGGTCATGGTCGAGAAGCATCCTGGTCGCCTTCTGGAAACGAAGCTGCAGGATATAGGATGCAATCACGCGCCCTGCCATATAAAATGTCATAATCTCCCTCTGAGACCACAACCGTTCTTCTTTTCTGTCCACCATGCAGATAAAGCCGATCCACTCTCCCGCTTCCTGGATTGCGCACTGCATCAGCGCCCTGGCTTTTCTCAACTTATGGCGTTCCGCGCTGACCGGATCGAGAATCTCCAGTTCCTGAATTCTGTTGCAGATTAAAAATCCCCTGTTTTCAAATAAATTCATGCAGCGGTCCCCTATCAGACCCGGAATCAGCTTTAAGTTATGATTGCGGACAGCCGGTTCTTCCGCCTGCCATTCCGCTGTAATCTCATAACCCTTTTTTCCGGTCATACATTCCACGACATAGGCCGTTTCACAGCCAAAATACTGACAGAGCCGCTTAAGCCCTTCTTCTACAGATAAATCCGCTCTCTCGCTGTAATAGTAATCCATAACTTTCCGGACAAGTTCCATATCCGCCAGGCCAGTATCCGAAACGTAATCCGGGATCTCTTCCGGAATATAGTACTCCCTCATCTGTCCCGGTTCCTCATCCGTCAGAATCCATCTTTTTTTGTGTCCGGCCACAGCGGAATACATGGCCGCCTGGGCACGGTCACGAAGCTGTTCATACGTCCACCCGGGCTGTGTGGAAAATACTCCGCCTGCCACCATGGTATACCCGGTCTGTCTCTCCCATTCCATCTCGATATTATCGAGAATACCGGATATCTCATTCCGGTCACGGCATCCTAACAGAAAAACAAGGAAGCACCCTGCGCCGACTCTCGCCACAATGTCGGTACGGCGGAGTTTCTGCTGCAGGAAAAATGCCCCTTTCTGAACAATCTCATCCAAAACAGGGCCTGACTTATCCGCAGGCCCTGTCCCATTTTCTGACAGTGCAAGAAAAAGCAGGGCATCTCCTCCCCGGCTTTTTTCTTCTTTTAGATAACGCTGAATCAGCTCACCTGCTGCCTGCTCTGTCCACGTTCGCGTCAGGACATCCAGACATACATTTCCCTTAAGAGCCATAGCCTTAATTACCTTTCCTTCTCCATAAGCAATTCTGCATCAATCAGAAAAGCCCAGGATTTTAGAGTTTCGACGTATGCCGCCGCTTTCAAAAATCCGTTTTTCTCCCCCCGCACTTCCTCCGGCATCGCAAATATCATACCATCCGGCAATTCATACACGCCGGCTATCTGATCCGCGTACAGACCAGAATACTGACCGCCGGTCTGCATCAGCACCGCATAGCTGCGTTCTCTCGAAGAAGTGCCTGTCATAAGTGCATACAAATCACGACTCTCTATCCTCTGTCCTTTAAAAGCAACCATCCCCTCCTCGTCACAAACTCCGGGAACAATGTGGAAAACCGCGGACAACGGAATTAAAAAAAGAGAGGACTCAACTTCAAAACAAAGAAATGTCTCTGCCATACAGTTCCTCTCCCTCCATCTGTTTTCTTTTATAGTAACCATTTTAACGCATTATGGTGATTATTGCAAGACATGAAACCACCATATCCCATTTTCTTCTGTAATTTTTTCACAGTATGTGATATAATGTGAACACTTGGCGAGGTATTTTCGAATAATAAAGGAGTACAGGGAAATGAAAAAAGAAAGCATGATTTGGTACGACAGAAAAAGGTTATGGTGCGGACTTCCATGGACCTTCACGCGGTATGGCATGGACGAGGGCCGTTTCTTTGTGGAAACCGGTTTTCTGAATACGACAGAACAGGAAGTCCGCCTCTACCGCATTTTAAATATCAGCTTAAGCCGCAGTCTCATCCAGAGAATATTCGGTCTGGGAACCATCCACGTCGACAGCACGGATGTGGATTTAAAATGTTTCTTAATCAAAAATATCAAAAATCCCGATCATGTCAAAGAGATGCTTTCTGAAAAAGTAGAGCAGGAACGTCTCCGCAACCGCGTCTCCGCCAGAGAATTTATGAATAGCAGCGAAGAGGATGAAGAGGGAAATGAGGACTATGAGGATATCCATGATTCCGAGGATGAAGGTTAGAAAACGATAACCAGCACGCTCCGCGCACAGGTCACCGTCTTCAAACAAAGCCTGCCGGCTAAACCGGCGGGCTTAATTTATACCCAAAGAGCAAAAAAAGTGCTGAAAACCTGATATTATCAGGTCTTTCAG